>JAQBZA010000375.1 GCA_027622795.1 Planctomycetota bacterium
CCCTTCGGGCCGAGGGTCACCTTCACCGCGCGGGCGAGCTTCGAAACGCCCCGCCGCATCGCTTCGCGGGCTTCCTGATCGAATGCCATCATCTTGGCCATGGTTTCAAGTCTCCAAAAAAGGGTGTGGAAATGTGTGGAATCGGGGGACAGGTCAGACGGATCAGCCGAGGATCGCGAGGATGTCGTCTTCCCGCATGAGGAGCAGCTCGTCGTCGCCCACCTTGAAGGGCTCGCCGGCGTAGCTGGTAAACACGACGCGGTCGCCCGGCTTCACCTGCAGGGCGTGGCGGTTGCCTTTGTCGTCCATCTTGCCCTCACCGACGCTCACGATCGTGCCGCGGGCAGGCTTATCCTTGGCGGAATCAGGCAGCACGATGCCGCCGGCAGTCTTCTGCTCGCTCTGTTCGCGTTCCACGACCACACGGTCGCCGAGGGGGATCAACGTGGCCTTCTTCTTGGCGGGCTTGGTCGCAGTGGCTGACATCGGGGATGCCTTTCTCCTGACGGGGGTAACGGGTGGGGACGATCGAGGGTGACGATTTTTGCGGCAGCCGCGACACGAGCGCGGCCGGCCGACTGCCGGAAAGGGCTCCAGCAGACCGGTTTTTCAGCGGAATGCAACTGGCGCGCCAGACGCCGCGGCTGGGAGCAATCCGCGGCGACTTGGCGGGGCTTGAGCGGGATTCGTACCGAGTTATCGAGGGAGCATCACCGCAATGGCTGGCAAAACCGCTGCCAAACTGGCAGAGTTACGGCTTTCGGAAGGAACGCAGTCACAGGTTCTCCCATGTCCACACACCGCCGCATCGACGTTTCGGCCCGCGGCCCCGTGACGGTCGTGCAAATCGTCGACAAAAAAATTCTCGACGAGTCTGCCATCCAGGAGATGGGCTCAGAAATCCTCGGTCTCATCGAGCAGGACGGCCGCCGGTCGCTGGCCCTCGACTTCTCGCATGTCGAATACCTCTCCAGTGCCGCCCTCGGCAAACTGATCACGCTCGACCGCAAGATGAAGGGGCATCAGGGCCGGCTGTCGCTGTGCAGCATCCGGCCGGAGATTCTCGAGGTGTTCAAGATCACCAAGTTGAACAAAGTGTTTGACATCCGCAAGGACGTGGCCGAGGCCGTGGCGGCCCTTGACGCCTGAGGCGGAGCAAGGCGAGTGTGATGGGAACCAAGACCAACGGCTGGCACAAGGAACTCCACCTCCCCAGTGAGCGTGGCGCGAGTCGCCACATCATGGAGGAGTTGCTCGACCAGCTTGCCACTCACGGGTGGCCACAGTCTGACGTGTTTGCGATTCACCTTGCAGCTGAAGAGGCGATCACCAACGCAATCGTGCATGGCAACAAGTTGGACGAGTCGAAGACTGTGCATGTGGTCTGCCGGGTGTCATCGCAGATGGTGCGGATCGAGGTAGCCGATCAGGGGCCGGGTTTCGATCCGAAGTCGATCCCCGACTGCACGCTGGAGGAGCGGCTTGATGTGCCCAACGGTCGCGGGGTGATGCTGATGCGGTCGTTCATGACACGGCTGGAATACAACACGACGGGAAACCGCGTGCTGATGGAAAAGCAGCGGGATCCGGCGGCCGACGCCGCTGCGGAGTGAGCGGCGGGGCCGGCGAATGGGCCGCTGGGCCCTGACGTGTGAGGCGGCGGCGTGCTTCGCATGACGCGGCGGGGCCGGCCGGCGGACGTATCGATTTCCGCGGCCGCATCGTGTATTTTGAGAGTTCCGATCCCCGATAGCTCAATGGTAGAGCGAGCGGCTGTTAACCGCTAGGTTGTAGGTTCGAGCCCTACTCGGGGAGCTTTTACCGCAGGGCGTTGCACGGGCTCGCATCGAGCCCCATCCGGCATCGCCATCGCCAGTCGAGCAAGGGCGTGCGGTCACCGGTGACCGTAACGCCCCTCCAGGATTCCCGCGAACGAAAGGTCTTCGTCGAGCGTCGGCCAGTGCAGACCAAATGGCGAGATTTCGATACGGCCCACATCTTCCTCGGCAGCAGATTCCAGCCGCGGGTTGCCCTTGGTGGGAAAACTCACCTCATGGCCGCTGGCGAATCTGACAAAGATCATTCCTCGCTCATACCATGCCTTCAGGGCACGGTCAGCCAAGGTGCTCGGCCCATTTTTGCTTGATGAGTTCGAGGTGGTCATCGATGAGGTTCTCCGCTCGCGAGAGCTCTCTTACATTGAACCCGACTGATTCACGCAGTTCTACTTCCGGCTCGACAACGAACACTGCTTCACCCTCACCTCGGCGAACATGAACGTGGATGGGGGCATGGTCATTGCTGTAGAAGAAAAATGAGTAGCCGTCTTGTTCGAAAATCTTCGGCATCGTCCATTTGTACCTGACTGCGGTCTCGGAGTCCGGCTCCGCCGTGGCATGCTCGCTGGGGAAGTGCCGGGGAGGGGCGTCTGCCGCGGCCTTTACCGAACAATGCTCGGGGGCCTGGTGCGAACTCATGCATCCTCCTGCGGACTGCCAAGGGAGTCGTTTTTTGAGACACTTCCGACGGAAATCATGCTTGTTCCCGAGGAAAACTGTGATCGTGACAGGCCCTCCTCGGGGAGTTGGCGCTTCGCTCCGTTGCAGGTAACAGACAGCGGAGGCCTATCAATTCTGATCCAAAGCGAACTGGAACCACTTCGCCACCGTAGCCTCACGCGACTGCTTCCGCGACCGCGGTGACTTCTGCCTGCTGGAATTCGGTGGGCGTCTCGTCGCCCGCCTCGCCGTAGATCTCCCGCATCCCTGCCACCGCCGCCAGATACTCGTTGAAGTGCGGATCCATGATTCAACCCTCCGTGGTTGTCGGTTTCTCGGCCCGTTGGTGAACTATACGCATGCCAGCCAGAGCTGGTTTGGTTTTCACCGGCTTGCGCAGTTTGCCCTGATGACCGCGGCCCGATGAGGGCGGAGGAGACCTGATGCCTGTGATCATAAACGCCCTGTTGGTCGGTGCTGCCGGAGCCATCGGCACGCTCCTGCGGGCCGGCTGCACCACGCTCGCCACCAAGCTCCTCGGCCCCGGATTCCCCTGGGGCACGATCTTCGTAAACGTGGCTGGCTCGTTTGCCTTCGGCGCGGTCTTCGCGCTGGCCCGCACGCGGGCGATCCCCGCGGAGCAGGAGGCGGCGCTACTGGTCGGCCTACTCGGTGGCTTTACGACGTATTCAAGCTTTGCATTTCAGTCGGCCGAGCTGCTCAGCGGCGGCCGGCCCGCCCAAGCGCTCGCGTATATGGTCGCGACGAACGCGCTCGGCCTGGTGGCCGTGTGGGCCGGGCTGCGGGTGGGGCAGGGATAATTGGGGACGGGAGCGGATTTCCACCTCCTGGCTGGCGGGCCGACGTTACGAACGATGGGTAAATGGAAATCCGCTCCCGTCCCCAATTATCGCGGTGGGCGGCCTGGTTTCCGTCGCTCGAGCTGAATCCCCAGACGGTCCGCGGTTGTCCGACGCCAGTCATCACTTCCGAAGGGAAGGCTCCGCCGTACCGATGCGTGAATCGCTGCCAACTCCGTTGCTGTGTGCGGCTGATTCACCCGCATCACCCAGTCGTCGGGCTGGCTGATCGGCCAGTTCGCAAGATTTGAGAAATTGCCAGGGTGCAACCGGTGCCACAGGCCCGACCAGCGCCAGTCTTCTGCCCGCCGCACAAGGTTTGCTC
>JAQBZA010000376.1 GCA_027622795.1 Planctomycetota bacterium
GGGCTGGAAGAGCGTGCATGTGACCGACGGCGACCATCCTTACATGGACAAGTGGTGGGTGCCGGGGCTCGCGATCGGCTACGAGCATTCGTTTGTGCACCAGGTGGCCGACTTCCTCGAGGCGTATGCCAAAAAGCAGCCCTGCCATCCGACGTTTCGCGATGCGCTCGAGACGCAGAAGGTCTGCGACGCGGTGCTCGCCAGTGCGAAGTCGCACCAGTGGGTGAACGTGTAGGCTTGGCCTACGATGCGTTGCCTTCTTCTTTGCGGCCTCATTCTTCTCACGGTTCTCACGATCGTCGCTGCGCCGCGGCGACACAAGGTCGACGGTCTCTCGATGGCCCCGGCCTTGCGGCCGGGCGACATTGTCTCCTCCCGCTGGTTGCCGCAGGCCAGCTGGCTAATTCCTCCCCGCCGGTATGAGCGCTGGCTGCTCACGGCCCCTGATGGCACGCCCATCATCAAACGGATCATCGGCCTACCCGGTGAGAAGGTGAGCCTGCGCGGTGGCGACCTCGTGATCAATGAACAGCCCGTGCTCACGCCGCCACCTATCCTCGCGGAGATCGCCTCCTCGGTAGCAATCTGTCATTCTGAGCCCGGCGTCTGGCAACGATCGTTCACATCCGCGCCGGTCTACGATGACGCCGATTTCGCCCCCGAGGAATCCCGTCGGCTCCTGCCGGTCGGCAACGTCGGCCTTGCGGCGGTGATCGACAACGAGCGAAGTGCGCTGCTCACAGCTGCGATCCGGGCCGGCAGCCGTGCCATCCGCTGGCATCTCCCAGCTGGCCGCTTTGCCCTTGTCGCCGGTCGGCTCGATGGCCATCTGGTGGCGATAGCCTGGCGTCTCGGCAGGCGGCCAGCCACCACCGGCCACTCAGCTCTGCCGCCCGATCCGCCGGTCGCCTGGCAGATTGCCAAGCCCTGGCTGGATACCGACCGCGGCGACTCGGCGTTACCGCTCGGGCTCCACGTCTCGGTCGAAGGCAAGCTCCTCGATCCCACGGCCGCCGATCACTGCATCGAGCAGTGCCTCGTCTGGCGAGACATACTCCATCGCCTGCCTCCGGCTGGCACGGCGTCATGGAAGGTGGGGCCCGGCGAGGTGTTTGTGATCGGTGACTTCCCGGCTGGCAGCCGCTACTCCCGACACTGGGGACCCCCGCCGACAGCCTCACTCAGCCACCGTGCTGAGATCATCCAACCCCCGGCAGCATTCGATCAGCCTCATGGAGCACGATCAGGCTCTCGGCCTTCGCCGCCAGCCGGGCCACATCCTCGGGCGAGTCCGCATACCCAAACTCCAAATCCTCGACGATCGCCTCGTCGAGATCGGTGAACACCACCAGCCGCCGATCCCCCAGCGCCCGGGCGAAAAGCCGCGTCTGCAGTGCGTTGGCAATCAGCTGCGGATCCTTCGTACCCACCGCCTCATGCACGAGCCCCTGGAGCGGTGCTCCTTGCCGCCACCGTGAAAAGATCACGCCCGGCTCGTCTGTCAGCCGGCCGACGAGGCAGATCGTTCCCTCCTCGTGCGTCACGCGCGCTGCCGCCGCCACAGCCCGCACGGCCGCCTCGAATCCAGTGGCTCCGGCCAGGCTCCCCACAGCCTGCCCCGCGAGTGGCCGGCTCAACGAGGCAATCGTGACGGCCGCCTCCCGAGCGACGGTCGGCCGCCATGCAGCCGCGGCCTGCCGCACCGCCCGCCGGACACCGTTCGGCAGCCCGAAGACGGCAGCAGCGAGCGTGCCGTGGCGGCCTGCCACCAGCCGCAGGTTGGCCGTGACCCCGAGGTTCCAGTCAATCTGCTGCATCTCCGTCCGCCAGTGGGGAAGCGCCAGGCGGCCCCGCCGGGCGAGTTGGCAGGTAACCGCCTGCCGGCTCTCAGGCCGCGAGAAGGTCGGCCACAGCTCACCTTCGAGCGACCTCCCTCCCAACGACGCATCCCATGAGAAGCCTCCCACCGCCACGACGACATCGGCATCGACCAGCGATCGGGCCAGATAGCAGGGAAGGCCCTCCTCGTCGGCAGCGAGGTAGGCTGTGTCGGCATCACTCTCCGGCGCCGAGTCGACGAGCGTGATATCGGCCGCAGCGATCCTGGCCATCTCCAGGCAGCGGCGAACCGCTCGCACCACCGGCTCCCGTTCGGGAATACCCCCGGAGACCGCGATCACGACTCGATCGTCAGGCACCACATGCGATCCCAGCGGCGGCGCCCGCTGCTCATCGGAGATCGCAACGGCGACCATGTCGTCCGCCGCTACGCCTGTCACACCCTCCGGCCCACGGCAGTCAGCGATCAGGGCCCCACCGCGGGGTGAAAGCGTGACCGGCTCATCGCCGCCAGTGTCGAGAGAAATCGATGGAGTTTTTCGGGAGGCCATGGAATGCGATGATCGGGGCACACGGAACCAAGCCTTGCATTGTACGGGTTTCATGCCGTGGCCGCATGGCGTGGCTCATTCAATCCGCACAGCCTGACCTCTTTGCGCCGCCTCTCACGCCCCCGTCGTCCAATGGCCGATTCTCCCCTCGGTGCCTGGCACGGGGCCGGCACCAATGCGTTGGAGCACCGAGCCGTGTCTCTGCCTCGTTCTGTCATCGCCATCGTGATCGTCGGCACCGCTGCCCTTCTCTCGAGCCGAGGGGTCTGCGGCCAGGAGACGATCATGATCACGGAGGATTCCGCGATGATGGCCGGGGAAGGGATGGGCACCGGCTCGTGTGGCTGCGACGACGTGCGGCGACCACCATGGCATGGAAACGTGCGGGGATCGTGCAACCCCTGCTGCGACCCGCATACGGGCGTCTTCCATGCCAATCCGTGTGGGCAGCTCAACATGCGGCGCTACGCCCGGGAGCACTGCATGCGGATGCCGTCGCACTTTCCAAGGCTGCAGGCGTTGAGTCGGGATGGCTATCTCCCCTCCCCGACCCCGCCGGCCATGCCCCGCTGCCATCAGTGCGGCGCGGTCATCGATGGAGCGTTTTGAGGCGGCTGCTCTCCGCCGGTCAGGAAGCGGCCCATGACCAGCACCGCCGCCGTGACGAGCAGCGCCCCCACCACATCGATGATCGCGCCGCCCCGTAGCATGGAGCGAAGCGAAATTCTGCCGGTGCCGTAAACGATCGCGTTGCAGGGCGTGCTCACCGGCATCATGAAGCCGAGGCTGGCGGCAAACGTCGCGGCGAGGGCCGGTAGGAGCGGACCGCCACCAGTCGCCCGCGCAAGGGCGATCGCCACCGGCACCACCATCGTGGCACTGGCCGTGTTGCTCGTGAACTCGCTGCAGACCACCGCCACAACCGCTGCCGCCAGCAGCAGCGGCAGCCCGCCCCCGGGAGGCAGCCAGCCGGTGAGGCTCCTGCCGATCCATTCGGCCAGCCCCGTCGAGAAGGCCATCTCCCCGAGCGCCATGCCGCCGCCATAAAGCAGGATGATACCCCAGTCGATCCGCGCCGCCTCGCTCCATTGCAGCGCCCGCGGCCGGCTGCCATCAGCCCGGCGATTGCCGGGCAGTACAAAGAGCAGAATTGCCCCCACCAGCGCCGCGAGGCCCTCAGGCATCCGCTGCTTCAGCCAGGCACACACCGGATGCCCCTGGCCGAGCACCAGCGCCAGAATCCCCGGCACCAACCACAACGCCACCGTGACCCCAAA
>JAQBZA010000377.1 GCA_027622795.1 Planctomycetota bacterium
TTTGACGGGTCGCCTTAGCCTGCGAAGGCCAGGATGGCTTCGCAGGCGTGAAGCGAGGACCCGTCCCGTTACCTGTCCGCGGTGTTTCCGCGCAACTGGTGGATCAGGTCGATCTGCCGGGGGGTGAACGGGATGGGTTCGCCGGGGGGCGGTGTTTGCGGGATGAGGGTGTGAATGATGCGGATGGCGAGGTCTTCGATGCCTGCACCGGTGAGGGCTGAGGTGTGGAGCGGTGGTGGGGCGGCGGTGGCAGGGGGGATGGTGAGCAGGTCGCTCTTGTTGGTCACGAAGAGCCGCGGGGCGTGGGGGCAGAGCATGGTGCCGGCGGCAGTTGTGTCGGGCTGGTCGCTTGCCGTGACGACAACCACGAGGTCGGCTTGGCTTGTCGCCGCGACGGCCTTGGCAATGCCGGCCTCCTCGATGCTGTCGCCCGCCTGGAGGCGGAGGCCGGCGGTATCGATGAGCACTAGGTCCCAGCCGCCGAGCACGAGACGTGTCTCGAGGACATCGCGGGTGGTGCCGGCGGTGGGTGAGACGATGCTGCGTGCGAAGCCCGCCAGGGCGTTGACCAGGCTGCTCTTGCCGGCATTGGGAGGCCCGGCAATTACCACCCGCCACGGCTGTGTCAGGCGGAGCCCCAGGCCATGCCACGACAGCAGCCGCTCGGCAATCGCCTCCCGCTGCCGACTTTCGGCTGCACGGAGCGTGTCTATCGCAGCAGCCAGGCTTCCCGAGAGCTGGTGGGCCAGCAGCCTCGCGGCATGGGGCCCGCGAGCGACCGCCAACGCGAGCTGGGCTTCGGCGGCAATCTGTCGTTGCTCGCGGGTCGACTCGTCGCCGGCCGCGTCGACGCCGTTGCGGCTTGCGTCGCTGGCCCAGGCCGCGATGTCAAGCTGGCGGCAGCCGGCGTGCACCAGGTCGCGGAGGATGGCCGCGGCCGCGGCAACGCCTCCATGGCAGTGCACCTCGAGGTCGTCGGCTGTGCGCCGCACGACCACCAGCTCTTCCCCCTGCTGACCTCCCCAGCGACCGAAGACCACGGCTCGGTCGGGCCGTGCATCGAGCGGACAGCCGCCGCGGGGCTGGAAGCTCGCTGCGACCGCCGACATCGCCTGCGGGCCTCGCACGCCCACGACCGCGAGGGCCGAGCGGCCGGGCGGGGTCAGCAGGCAGGCAGAGGCTGAGCGGAGGTCGTGTGGCATCGCGGATGAAAGGGCCGTGGGCACAGGGGACTGGATGAAGCACGGGGGCCTTGCGCGGGGGCCGGCAGGCCGTATCATGTGGCCGCGTTGTTCATCACCAACCCATGAGGCACACGATGGCTGACTGGATCGAGGAAGGCCGCAAGGCACCAGACTTCACGCTGCAATCGCACGCAGGCGAGAAACTGAAACTTTCGAGCCTCCGCGGCTCTTGGGTGATTCTCTATTTCTATCCCAAAGACGACACCCCCGGCTGCACCAAGGAAGCCTGTGGCTTTCGCGACGCACTGCCCGACCTCACCGCCCGCAACTCCGTTGTGCTCGGTGTGAGCCCCGACTCGCCCGAGAGTCACTCCCGCTTTCGCGAGAAGTATGATCTGCCGTTCACGCTGCTAGCCGACCCGGAGCACACGGTGGCTGAGAAGTATGGCGCTTGGCGAGAGAAGACCCTCTACGGCAAGAAGTCGATGGGCATTGTCCGCAGCACGTTTGTGATCGATGCGGAAGGTCGCGTGGCGAAACTCTTCAAACACGTGCGTGCCGATGGCCACGCCGAAAAGGTGGTCGCAGCGGTCGATGCCATCACGGCCGGCTGACCGTCACGACGGCGGAGCATCGGGCTTCGGGAGGTCGGCAAGTTTTTCGATCTTGAAGACATCAAGAAATTTGTCGGTGGTCTCGTAGGAAGGCTCCTCGCCTTTGCCGGCCGAGATCAGCTGGAGCAGCCCACGGCGGACCAGCTGCCGCAGGGTGCTTGGCCGTGCGTCGCAGCCGAGTTGCACGAGGCGATCTCGCCGCACTGGCTGGTTCCAGGCCACCACCGCGAGGGTGTCGAGGGCCTCTTCACCGAGCCTCACCTGCTGGGCACGCTGCTCAAGGATCCGGCCAAACTGCCGGTAGGCGTCACGCAGCCGCAGCGCCCAGCCAGATCCCACCGTAACGACCTCGTAGGGCCGCTGCTGGCGGTCGTAGCGGGCCCGCAGTTCTTCGGCGAGTTCATCGACTTCCTGGGGCCGCACCCCGCGCATCAACGAGGCCACTTTCCGTGAGCAGAGCGGCTCCCCGTCAGCCATGCCGACAAAGAGCATCGCTTCGAGAATCGTGGCCGGAGTGACGCGGCACGACTCGTCGTCCGGATCGGTGGCGTCGCTGGTGCCGGCATCGAGGTCGGGGGAGACGTCGACTCTGACCGCCTCGTGTGCCGGCTTCTCCGGGGGCAACGCCTCGCCGGTGCCCATCATCGCCGCGAAGGCCTGGGCCAGTCGGTCGATCGAGAGCCCGCCGTCGGAGGGTTTCCCTCGGAAACCCTCGTCTGGCTCAGACCTGCTGGTGCGAGCCATGTCGCGTCTCCTTACGCTTGCACGACCACCGAGGCCGCTGGCAGCCTCAGCCAAGCCATCAGCCCCAACGCTGGGCGACGTTCTGCTTCATGAAGGCCAGCCCTTCGCGGGCAAGGGTGTCTTCATCGGGAAACATCTTTCGCCAGATCTTGGTGGCAGCGGCGATTCCGGGCAGCGCCAGTCCGAAGGCCTCAACCACCATCCAGCCATCGTAGCCGGCGGCATGCAGCGAATCGAAGCTGGTCTTCCAGTCGACATGCCCGGTGCCAGGAATGCTGCGGTCATTCTCAGAAATATGCACCAACACCGTATGCGGGATCGCTGACGAGATGGCGTCGGCGAGGCCCTTCTCTTCGATGTTGGCGTGGAAGGTGTCGTACATCATCCGGCAAGCGGGGTGATCGACGGCCTTCACAAACGCCACCGTCTGCTCAACGCTGGTCAGGAAGTAGTTTTCAAAGCGGTTGAGGTATTCGATTGCGAAGGTCACGCCGGCCTCGCCGGCATGCTCGGCCGCTTGCCGCAGCGAGTCGACACCCCACTGAAACTCATCTTCGCTCGGCCCGCTGCCGGAAAACTCGCCAATCGCTGAGTGGTTGGGGCCGGCCAGCACCTTGGCACCGGCGGCGTGGCAGCAGTCGATTGTTCGCTTGAGGGCGTCGACGGCAGATGTCCGCACGCTCGCCGAAGAACTGATCGGGTTGTCGCCGGCGGTGCGGATGCTGACGGCGGTGCGGGCGAGGCCGAGGTCGTCGAGCCGCTTCCCCCAATCGGTGTAGAGGCTCTCGTTGAGCTCGAACATCGGCATCTCCACGCCGTCGTAGCCCATCTCTTTGACCCGCGCAACGATCGGCTCCATGCCTTCATGCATGCGGTCGGTCCAGAGCAGCAGGTTGAGTCCGTAGCGCATCGATGTCCTTTCTTCTCTTCGAATGATCCCCATCGGCCCAGCATTCCACCACGCCCGGCAGACGGGCACAAGAGAGGTCAGGCCCTCGGGGCCCGAGCCGCTGCTGGCATCTCAACTCAAGGGGAGAGATGACTGTCAGCGTTTCAGCCGGCGGCCCTTGGCGGTGGTGGGGGCGCTCTTCAGCGGCTCCTCAGCGCCATCGAGCCG
>JAQBZA010000378.1 GCA_027622795.1 Planctomycetota bacterium
CTTTCAGGCCTACCAGACCTCGATCAAGCAAGGGGTCGAGCGGGAAGGCCTGGAGCGGTCGGTCGCCGCCGAACTCACCTCCGCCCTCGATCGCGTCCAACAGACGATGATCGACAAGATCCAGGTGGCGCAGGAGGCCTTCGGCCGGATCGCCGAAAGCGACGAGGCCCTGGCGATGAAGCTCGCCCAGGCCGCCTCCCGGCAGCGGCAGTATCGTCCCGTTCACGTCTTCAACCAAATCGACGTGCTGGCAGCGGCCCGTTCGCATGCCGACGCCGCGGGGCTCGTCCGCCTGCAAATGCTGGAAGCCGCCTTCAACGCCCGAGGGCAGTCACTGAAATCGATCCTCATCGACCTCCACATCGTCAACCGGGAGGATCTCGTCAGGCTGCCGAGCCCGGAGGCCGACGACGGCAGCAGCCACGTCTTCACCGTCGGCCTCTACGAGGCGGCGAGCCTCGAGACCGTGGCCCGTGATTTCAACACCGCCGTCACGGCGCTGCCCTTCTTCCTCCTTGCAGAGAACTACGAAGACCGCCTGGCCCATGGCTACCGCCCCTGGGACGAGGTGCTCGATGGGCTCGCCGAACTGCTGCAGGGTGTCGTGGCCACGTCGGTCAACGCCGCCGGCGGCCGAGTCGCCGCTTACATCGAGAAACACTACACGATCACGCTCACGGAGAAGGCGTTTCAGCGGAACGTCAAGTTCGAGCTCGGCTACGCGGCTGCCGGCATCGTGCTCGGGGGCATTGCGTTGGCGGCTGCACCGGTCACGTTCGGCCTGAGCACGATCATGTCGTGCGCCTCGCTCCTCAAGAACACGATCAAGATCACCCACTTGGCCTACAACCGCTACCGCAACGTGTAGGTGCTGATCGCGTCGCTGCGGTCCGACATGGAAAGCCTTCACAAGGCCTACACGAAATCCCCCGCCCCACCCGGACCGGGCGGGCGGCCCACCTACAGTTCGAAGGGCGGCATCCTCGCACGAGAAGGCGCGAAGATGCTCCTCCACGGCATCAAAAGGATAGCCCGGTCATTGGCGCTTCCGCGACGGTCTTCCGGCTGACAAGTCGCTCTTAAGCAGTGAGGCTGGGCGTTTCGGCCGTCCGGAGGCGGTTCCTCACAACACCACGCCACCCCTTCGGTGGCATTCTTGCTCGGCATCGACAGCTAGCGGTCGTGGTCGTCATCCATGGGAATCCTCGCGAGCAGCAGCCAGCCGGCCACCAGCTGCACAAAGATCACGATGATCCCGTCGCGGGGCCGATCGGTGAACCCGTAGACGAGCCCGAAGCCGATGCTGGCCGCAAAGCCCGTCAGCTTGCTGCCCACTCAGTAGAGGCCGAAGGCACTGCCCGCGTGTGTCTTGGAGGCGAGCACGGCGACCACAGCCCGCATGAGATCGAGCGGCTCATGCTCGCGGCGTCAGGCGGAGAGAAAACAAGCCAGATCCCGAGCGCGGCCACATCGGCCTTGGTGATTGGTCGCGCTGGCAGGAACGCCGGCGGTGTGTCGCCGCCTGCTTCGGCAGCAGCCGGCACGAAGACGCCGTCGGTCACGTAGGCGTGCAGGTGCACGTGGCGGCTGACCGCCGAGCCAAAGGTTCGCCTGCCTCCCTGGTGCCTTCGTGCGTGCGGGCCTCGGGCCAGTGCGACCTCCTGCAGATGCCGTGGGGATTTCCTGCGGCGTCGGACTCTGCGTCGCCTGCCTGCAGCATCCCTCGTTTTCTCGCACAAAAACCAGATTGTGCGTGGCCCTACTCGGGGAACTTCGTGACACCGGCTGGCACCGAGCATCCAGCCCTCGGTCCAACCCATTGGCCGCGCTCGTGGACGCGCCAGTTACTTGCGTTGCTCGCAAGGGCAAACTATTGTTCTCAAATGAGCATGCCGTGGAGTTCCATGGTCCTTTTTCCCTCAGTTTACGCAGGAACTCTTTCGATGAAGGCCGTCTTTCAGACTCGTCGAACCCGCCTGTCTCACCGCCCACGGGCTCGTCGCACAGACCTCGCTGCCGCGTGCGTGGCTGCTGAGCGGCTGGAGCAGCGGCAAATGCTCTCCGCGGATGGCCTGCGGTCACTGCTCGAGCCAGCCAGCACACTGGTGATGGATCCGTCGATGGTTGGGCCGAACCCCGTGGTGATGAGCAAGGCTCAGGTGGTGGGGGCCGACGTGTGCCCGCAACCACCACCACTTCGGGAGACTTTTCCATGCAACCCTACGAGCTTCGTGATCTCTCACGTGCCAGACGGGTCGGTTGTTGAGAAGTGGAACCAGGCGCAACAGCAGTGGGTTGACGTTTCCACGATGCCCACAAGTTCGAATCCGCAAGAGCTGATGCGGCTGCTTTCCAATCGATACATCCGACAGGGCGACATCATTCAGTGGCGGTCCGAGGTGGGCGTGGGTGCCGCGGCCCAGGCAGCGTTTCAGATGATCGGCTGGGACGATGGCAGTGAACTGCCCGGGGTGTCAGAGGAAGCACCGGGTGTGGTGGAGAACCTGACGGTTGTTCCGACGGGTGCGGGTGAACTCACGCTCACCTGGGATCCCCCAGCGACAGGTGATGCGACACTCTACAGCATCAGAATGACCGCCAGTTCAGGCAATGAAAGTTCATTGAACGTGTACGCGACGTCCCGCACGACCTACACGCTTCGGGACCTCTCACCTGGAAACGGCTACTTGTTTTCTGTGACGGCCTCCAACTCCCAGGGCGTTTCTCCCTCAACGCAAGACAGCTACGGTCAAGCCCCTCGTCAAGCAACCAACAACCCGTCTCTCATCACAGTGATGCTCGACTCATCGAGTGGGGAGACCGTCGAACTGATGGCGTCGCATCTCCTCGGGCAAGGTTCCCAGGGCTTCGTCGTGACCAAGGTTCACGGGGGCACACTCGAGAAGTGGGTGCCAGCCCAGAATGCTTGGAAACCGATGACGGCCGGCGCCTACTGGGGTGCAATCGAAAAAGCCTCTACAGTGCGAGTGAACTCGTTCACCGACACCGTCCGCTGGACGCCTGACAGCGGCACGCAAGGCCTCGGACCGGCGTTCGACATCGTCTCCTTGGACAAGGCGGGCGGCGCCACCGCCCCGATCCCACAGGTTGGCACAGTCCCCGGCCGGCTCGTGAACGCCTCGATCGACTACACGGACGGCGTCGGCACCGGGATCACCTGGGCTGCGCCGACGGATGGGTGCGGCTGCGCGAGCACTCGCTACTCGATCGAGATTAGCCGGGATGGTCAGACACTCCTCTACAACGTGCCATCCGACATTGGAGAACTGGCGGAAATTGCAGGCGGACAGGTGACGTCTGCCAGGCTCTGGGGGGCGACCAAAGCCGGTGCGGGTGTGCCGCGGACCTACGATTGGTTTCTCGAGCAGCGGATTAAGAACCGGCTTGCGTACACCATCTCGACGAATTTTTCCGCCATGCCGCTGCGGCGGGAAGCAAGAGTGCAGCTGGCGGGAAGCCCGACCCCCGTCAACGGAACACAGACCAGTTTCGTCCTCGGCGGGAGCAATGCCAGCCTCGCCCACGTCGAAGTGAGTGCCGTGCCGGACGTCGTCGAAGCGGCGGAGGGCTTGCCGGCTGAGACCCGGCCCATCGTCTCGACCGAATCCAACAAGCTGACGGCCG
>JAQBZA010000379.1 GCA_027622795.1 Planctomycetota bacterium
GGCGAGCGGGGCCGCCGCGGGGCGACGGCGGGTCGGTGCGGCGCTCGGGCCTTCGCGGTCAGGCGGCAGATTTCGTGACGACAGCCAGCAACATCATGGCGCTCGATCCTTCCACGGAGCTGATGCTGCGGGTACGGGATGGGGATGCACAGGCGTTCGAGCAACTCGTAGCGCTGTGGCAGGACCGGCTTGTGACGCTGTTCCTCCACCACACCGGTGATCATGCCACCGCCGAGGATCTTGCTCAGGAGGTCTTCCTACGGGTCTACCGAGCGCGGGCCACCTACAAGCCAACGGCAAAGTTTACGACCTGGGTTCATACGATCGCCAACAACGCTGCCAGCGATCTCAAGCAACGCGCGTATCGTCGACGGGAACGGGGGGTGCCGATGCACGCATCGGCTTCGTCGAGTGCGATCGGGTTGGAACAGATTGCGATTGCCGCCAGCGGAGTGCTGCCAACCCGTATGGCCGATCGCAGCGAGCTCCAAGCCACCGTGCAGCAGGCACTCCTCACCCTCAATGAGCGGCAACGCATGGCCGTGCTCCTCGCAAAGTTCGAGCAATGCTCCTACGACGAGATCGCCGCGATCATGGGAGTCACCGTACCAGCGGTGAAATCGCTGCTCTTCCGCGCCCGCGACCAGCTCAAGGAAGCCCTCCAGCCCTACGTCGAGAGGGGTGAATCGGCATGACGGTTGACGAACGAGATGATCCGGCCTCGGCGCTTGGCGATATCTGGGAGGCGCTCGATGCGTTGCCGCGATCGACGCTCTCTTCGGCAGCTACGGCGACAACGATCGAGATGGTCGCTATCTCGGCACACAATCGATCTGCTTTGGCCGCTCGCCCTACGCCGCAGGCGTGGGTGGCGGCACTGGTGGCGGTCGTCTCCGGCTTCCTGATTGGGACGGCAGCCGGACGCGCAACGCTCACCGCCCCCGGTGGAAGAGTGCCGCCGTCGCAATGGCCCTTTGTCGCCTATCTTGATCTGTTGCAGGAAGCTGGATCGGTGGAGTTTCTGCACGAAGTTGATCGTCGGGGCTATCCGCTGCCGCGGTTATTTCCAATGCTGCAACAGCCGATTCGAGGCGATACCACGTTTGACGAAGCGATTCAGGGGCTCAGGGCGAGTGCATTGGCAGTGGGAAAAACGCCAGAGACAACGAGGCGCTCTGGGTCGGAATCGCTCTCCACGGATCAGCAACTGGAAATCGAACAGCGATTGAAGGATCTGGCGAAACTTGATGGCGTGGAGCGTCGTCAACTCGGTGATCTTGCCCGGGCTTTGGCCAACCCAGAGAACGAGCATCTCGTAGAAGCAGCCCGTTTGTGGCATGCCTGGGTGGCTTCTCGAGATCCTGCCGAACGTCGGGCGATTGTGAGCCTCAGCAGCGACGAACGCCTGGAGTGGCTCGACCGCTATTCACAGTTGCAGTCGCGACTGCCCCAGCGCCCTTTGAACGATCGGGAGTGGCCACCGCGTCGTGGGCCACCACCGCGCGGAGAAATTCCACCACCGCCGCGTTGAACACCTCCGGTGCCTCCAAGGGCACCATGTGGCCGGCTCGGGGCACGATCAACAAGCGAGCGTCGGGGAGGATCGATTCCATTCGTTGCATGATTGCCGGTGGAGTGAATGTATCTTCTTCTCCCACAACCAACAGCGTGGGGATCGCGAGTCTGCGCATCGTGTCGGTCATGTCGGGACGATCGCCCATGGCGGCCAGTGCCGCCTGAATCGTGGCCACTGTCTGCCGGGCAATCGTCTGCCGGAGCAAATCCTCGATCGCGGTGCGGCGGGGCTGTGCACGAGCCTCATCGGATTGGGCAAGCAGCGTGCTGAGCATCGTGTCAGCCAGAAGCCCCGCGCCGCGGCGGCCAACCTTGGCAGACAGGCCTGCACGACCGGCCCGCGCTTCTGGTGAGTCGGCAGCAAACTTTGTGTCGCAGAGGATGAGCCCGCGGACACGCTCGGGATACCGGGCAGCAACATGCTGGGCGACATAGCCCCCCATCGAGACACCACAGACGAAAGCCGGCTCGGTCACATGCAACGCATCAAGCACCGCGACGGCGTCATCGGCCATGGCCGCGATACTGGCAATCGGTGGGTCACTGGGCGTGCGGCCGAAGCCGCGTTGATCGGGGACGATCATCCTTACCGACTCAGCGAGCGGCGCTTGGGCCTCCCACATGCCATGGTCAAGGGGAAAGGCGTGCAGGAGAAGGAGCGGGATGCCAGCCCCGCCTGTTTGCACGGCGAACACCTTTCCACCGACACGCACGGTATGGGTGGATGTCATGGCGTCGCCTCGACACGATCGGCTGCAGCCCGCCTCTCAAAGCCCTCGAGATTCAGCCGAATGATCCGATTGTGGGGCTCGTGTCGCATCGCCAGACGCTGTGTGCGAATCGCGGCTGGGAGGTTGCCCGCGGCAGCCTGACAATGCGCGAGGGTGTCGAGGTAGCTGGAGTTGTCGAACGAGTCCCGCAGCGATCGGAGAGAATAGCGGACCGCTTTGGCGACATCCCCCTCGGTGTTCGATACGAGCCAGGCGTATTCGTTGTAGGTGTTGGGGTCGTCAGGCACCTGACGAATTTCCTCTTCCATCCGTACGAGTGCTTGGCGAATACGATCGCGGGCAGACTGCCGCTGCTCGGGTGTGTTGTCGGGAAGGTTGTAGAGTGCGATCAGAGCATCGACATCGGGAGAGTCGCCGCTGGCGGATTCCTCCAAGGCCCGCCGCTCCGCCACGATGTCACCGGCTGCCGCTGCGGAACAGGCGCGAAAATAGTTGGCCCGAGCCCGAGTCTGAGCGGGATCACGACCAAGTTGCTGCAACGCCGGTCCACGTGGTCCGGCGTCATCCCCGACGAGCCTGTCGAGTACGCCGGCTGCCTCACCATCGCGGCCGCGGTCATGGAGAAACTCGGCATACATGACCGAGGCGAGCACCTGTTGCTGGGCAGGAGCCTCGTCGGTGTCCACGATCGCCGTGTATTCGCGGGACGCCCAATCGCCCGCCCCCCATTTTTGCAGGAGAATGCCTGAGCGGAGCCGATCGACAAAACTCATGTTCTCATCTTCAAAAACATCGCGCGCCACTCGCTCTGCAGCGGCGTCGTTGCCACGGGTACGTTCGCAGATCGCCTTGGCATACTGCACGATGAAATGTGTGAGGACCTCCTCGTTCTCGATCACGGGTAGTTCATCGACGACTTCCGGTAGCCCATGAGCGGCAGCCCAGACCAGCGTGTCAGCGATGGTGGAGGCAGTCTGGAGTGTGTCGTCATCGCCCCCGTTCTCTCGGCCAAGAACTTCCTTGAATACAGCGCTGATGATCTGGCGGGCCGCCGGCACATCGTCCACCTCGATGAGCATCAGCACGAGGCAACGCTCGAAGATGCGTTGCGTTGTGCGACCAAGATCTCTCGTGATGGCGGCGGAACTGTCATCATCCTCAGTGTTGAGATCGCTCGTGGTGCCGTTGGCTAGACGACCGCTGTCGAGCCGTTCGACAGCATCACGAACGTCCTTGAACGCCACGTGCCGTCCGTCCACCGAGTCGGCCTGCGTGAAGGCGACGAGGCTGGCAAGGAGACGGGCTGTCGGCCGCTGGCTGCTGCCAAGGGTCATC
>JAQBZA010000380.1 GCA_027622795.1 Planctomycetota bacterium
CCCCCGCCGCATCGTCCGCGTCCGCCCCACGAGCTGGCCGCTGGTCAATCTGTCTCGCGAAGAATATCTCCGAGACAGCATCGAAGAGCGTTTCCCCAGCCCCGCCATCTTCCCGAAATACTGACCCATGTTTCATGTTCCTGATTCTTTGTTCCTGGTTCCTCTTTGGCGATACATGCTTCGTTGCTGGTCATTCGTGCTTGTTGGTGTGCTGCTCGTTCATGCGAACGCCACTGGCGAAGAACCACAAACGAAAAACAGTGAAGTCTTTCGCCCTGAAGCAGGAAGATTTCCCCCTTTGGAAAAGGCGCATTCCTACCGGGGCGAACTTGTCTTCGTGGATCATGCCAATCGCCGCGGCAGCATCCGTGTGCAAGGGACGGGCGTCTTCCGAGCCAACGATCCGCATCCCTTCGCCATGCTCCCGTACGGCATCGTCCGCTTTCACGGCGCAACGGCGGATCTGCGAGACATCCCTCTCGGCACCGTGATGCACGTCCAGGCCTTTTTACCGCCGGACCCAACAATCTCAGCCGTGCCGGTATTGCCGGTGGACAACAAGACGAAAGACACGAACCACAATCGTGGCGCTGGCATCTTCCCCGCCGAGAACCACGTCCTCCTCCTGGAAGACGAGCCCAGCTACTGCCTTCGCGAGGGCAACGTCTGGAAGCTGAAGGAAGTGGAGATCAAGGACAACGCGGGCATGATCGTCGCCAGTCGCGAGCCGAAGGTCGGCGGCGACGGCAAAGCCAGCGAGGAATCAATGACCTTCGATGCCGCCACCCGCATCTGGCGCGGCCGCGAGTGCCTCGGAGTGGAAGATCTGGTCGACGAGGGCATCTGGCCCGCCAGCGGAAAGCTTGCCCTCAATGGCCAGGCCGTCCTGCTCGGGATTACCTGGAAGCCCACGCCTGGCGGCGTGTTCACTCGGTTCCACATCTCGGATATCTGGCTGGACGACGCCGCGATGCAGCGGGCCGCCCACAACCAGAACGAAACGCACAAGGCCTTCATCCGCAGCCGCTGGATGCCTGCCTGGGTCGATGCCGTCGAGTATGGCAAGTTCGGTCGCGCCACCGTGACGGCGACCTTGTTCGGCGGCATGGACGAATCGCTCTACGCCGATTTCAAGAAGGATTCCTCGGCCATGATGAATGGCGCTGAAAGCACGCTGAAGCATGCTGGCGGCAACTATGGCCCTGCGCACATGGCCTCGCGCGGGACGATCCTCGAGGCCACAAAGACGGACGGAGAGACACCTCTGGGCAGCAGCGGCATCCAGATTCGATTCGAGACCGACCTCATCATTGAAGGCATCCGCCCGGGCAGGGTCGTCCGCGTCTGCCCGGCCAACTGGCCGCAGGTCAACCTCCCCCGCGAAGAATTCATCGGCGATGGCAGCAACCCCGAAGACCGTTTCCCAACCCCGGCCATCTTCCCGAAATACTGACGCTGAGAGATCGCAGGTTCATCGTTCCCCGGCGAGAAGTCAGGAATCTGAAATATCCGAAACGAAGAAACACCAACATGAAACTCACCCTGATCACCATCCTGCTTGGATTCGGCATGTCTGCTGCGAGCTTCGGTGCCGATGCATTTCGTGTTTATGCTCCTTGCAGCAAGACGCAAACCCTTTGGATTGTCAATGCCGTTCCCAAGGTGGACGGTGGCCTGGAATTGAACGTGGCTGAAAAGCGGAACCTCGGCTTTCACGGTCGCGTCATCGCCACGCATCCGAAAAAGCCGCTGCTCTATGTCGCAGGTGGAGGGGAAGAACGGGGCAAGGTGCCAGGAGCGGTGGTGGCTTTAACGCGAGACGGCGGCTATGCGAGCCACCAGCGCGTCGACCTGAATGATGATGCCGCCTACCTCAGCCTCGACCGCAACGGCACGTTTCTCTTCACCGTCAGCTACGGAAACGGACGGCTCAATGTCTATCGTCTGGGTGAAGACGGACTGCCGGGGAAAGCCGTCGCGACCGTTGACGAAGGGAAAAAGCAAGCTCACTGCGTTTTGATTTCGCCCGACAACCAGTTCCTCTACATCCCCTATGTGAAGAGCAACCTGGCGCTCTTGCAATACCGCTTCGACGCGTCCACGGGGGCTGTCACTCCGCTCGATCCTCACAATGCGAATCCACCACAAGGGACTGGCCCACGGCACCTTGTCTATCACCCCACGTTGCCGATGGTCTATTTCACCAATGAGCAGGGCATCGGACTTTCCACGTACCAGCGGAGCCCGAACGGGCAACTTGCCCTGCGCCAGGATATCGCGATCCTTCCGGAGGGTATGTCGAAGGATGGGCTCAGCGCGTCCGACCTGGAGATCACGCCGGACGGCAAGTTCATCTTCGCCGGGCTGCGGGGACACAGTCAGGACTTCGACCGAATCGCCCGCTACCGGGTGCGGGAAGACGGTCAGGCCGAACTGCTCGGGTTGACTACAGCGGACAAGATTCCGTGGGGGCTGACTCTTTCACCTGACGGCAACTATCTCCTCGTTTCCGCCTATAACGGAGCAACGCTCACGGCCTACCGGATCACAACCCAAGGCGACTTGGAAAAGGTGGCAAGTCTGCCGTGGGATGCGCAGATTTCTGACCTTCTGACTCTGCCGACAAATCAGGATCCGACTCTTGACCTTCCCCGAATCAGGTCACCCACGGATCTGGATGCCGTCATTGCCGCCACGCCCGATGCGGCTTTGAAAAAGCCGCTCGCCGAACATGCCAACGCCATCCTTGCCGGGGCGAGCCGCTCGAACCGCCGCCGTTGTCGCCCGCTCGTGGCCCGCATCTCGCCCGTTGTGCCGGCGAAGGGCTCGGCCGCCGCCGCGGCTGCCTGCATTGCCGCCTCAACATCGTCCAGCGACGCCAGGCAGATTCCTGTCCGTCTGCCACCAGCCACCAGTCACACGAGCGGCCAGACCAGAGCCAGGCCCAGCGTCACCAGCAGGCCGACAGTGCCCTCGACCGTCAGCATCACCGACACGCTCCGCAGGGTCTGGCCTTCGCTCATGCCGCTCATCCGCGAAAGAACCCAGAAGCCACTGTCGTTCATCCACATTCCCGGCTTTGAGCCACAGCCGATTGCCACCGCCACATAGACAGGATGAAACGGCAGACTGCTGGCAAGCACCACCGGGGCCATCACGCCAGCCGCCGTGATCATCGCTACCGTGGCCGAACCCTGGGCCACCCGGATGACCACGGTGACCAGCCAGGCGATCGGGATCAGGCTCAGACCACCACCGGTGCCAAGGCCCGCCGACAGTTCAGCCAGCCCCGACTGCCGCAGGCTTGCGCCGAGGGCACCGCCGGCGGCAATCACCAGGATGATGCTGCCGGCATCGGTGACGGCCGAGGCAATGGTGCTGCGGACCACCGGCAGGCCACCGCCATTCTTCGCCAGCAACAACACCGCGGTGAGGGCGGCCAGCGAGAGGGCCATGTTCTTCTCCCCAACCAGCTGCACCGCCGACAGCAGGCTGGCGGGAAACAGCTGCGGAGCCGACCGGGACGCTGACTCAAGGCTGATCAGCACGACCGGCAACAGAATCGGCAGCAGGGCTGCCCAGAGGGGCGGCCGTATCGCTGGTGACTCAGTCACCGTCGCTGGCGG
>JAQBZA010000381.1 GCA_027622795.1 Planctomycetota bacterium
CCCGAGCAGACCTGCCGGCCTCAGGCCGGAAGGGGGCGTTGCCTCCAGCGACGCGGTCCATGGCGGTGCGGAGCGAAGCAGCAAGCCATCCATGGCCCGAGCAGACCTGCCGGCCTCCGGCCGGAAGAAAACCGGCCCTCCAGGCCTTTGTGCCTTTGCGCGAAAGGAGACAGGCTTCAGCCTGTCGCGCAGACTCGCTCGCCCCAGCCAGCCAGCCTTGACGCCACTGCCGGCGATCTTCACTCTCCCGCGGTTTTCCTCGGGATCGCCGGGCTGCTCTCCGATGCTGATGCAACAGCGATTGTTTTTTCTGCTCGTGGCCTGCGGGGTTTGTTCTGCAGCAGTCAGCGCTGATGATCTGGCCGACCGCTTTCCGCTCAGCGTGCGCGTCACGGCCAGCCACACCTATCTTCGTGCGGGCCCCAGCGACGACTTCTATCCGACCGAGCGACTGCTGCATGGCGACACACTCGAAGTGTGGGCCGTCGATCCGGCTGGCTACTGTGCCGTGCGGCCAGTCTCGGGTAGCTTCAGCTGGCTGCGGGCTGCGGATGTCGATGACGAGGCGGTGCTCGATGGCCAGACTGAGAATGACCATGTCTCGGAATCGGCCAGTGATCCGCGGCAGAGTTTCGTGGGCGTGGTCGTTACCGACGGTGCGGTGTCTCGAGTGGGATCACAGCTCAACGACCTGCGGCATGTTGCCCAGGTGCGGCTCGAGGCAGGCGAGCGGGTGCGGGTGCTCCACACGGTGCGGATCTCGGAGGGTCGGCATGCCGGCCTGTGGGCCCCCTGCCGGCGAGTATCGCTGGGTGCGGGCGACCGATATCGCGCTGCCGCCAGACCTCGTGCCGCCTCGACCGGAAAACCTGAGCGCCGAAGCTGAGACCGCCTCCGCGGCCGCCGACGCGCGGGCGGCGCTACGTGATGTGGGCGATGCGTTGGCCGAGGTGATTCAAACGGCTGGTGAGCAACCCGACGAGCCAACTCTCGGCGGTGCGGCCATCGTCGATCCCCCAGCCCCCCAGCCCCTCGGGCCGCTGCCGATGGCCAAACGGCTCTTCTCTGGATGGCTGCCGCTGGGCACCAGTGTGCTCGATCCCACCGCTCCCGCAGCCCCCGTGGCGGTGAGTGGGGCTGTGGCCTCTTCCGGTGACGAACTCACCGATCTCGACCTCGCCTTGTCGCTGGCGGTGTCGGGGCCGAGTGAATCTTGGAACCTGGCACCCTTGCGGGAACGGCTGCGGTCGGCTGCCCAGCGAACGACAACTCAGGATGAACGGCTACGAGCTGAGGCCATGGATGCACGGCTGGCCCGGTTTGAGTCGATCCAGTCTCGCCAACGAGCGTTGATTGCCGGTGCCGGCGGCGACACCTCGCCGCTGCGGTTGGGGGGCATGTGGTCGAGCCTGTCGGAGATTGGCTCCCGACCGATTCGCCCTGGCGTGTTCCCCGGTGGTGTGCCGGCCGATGGACAACCGACATGGACGCCTCCCGAACAGATGGAGACAACCGGCCGGCTGGCGACGGTGGTCTCACGGCGGCCCGACGCGCCGCGGTGGGCGATCGTCGACGGCAGCAACAATGTCGTGGCGTTTGTGACACCATCGCCCGGCGTCAATCTCGCGCCGCTGGTGGGGCAGCAGGTGTCGGTCCGCGGGGCGAAGGGCTACATGCCGGAATACAAGCGGCCCTACATGGTGGCTACCGAAGCCCGACCCCGGCTGGCCTCGGCACCGACGTCGTCAACCGACTCAATTCGGTAGGACAGGAGACGGCTATCGCCTGCCAGTCACACAACACCCATCTGCCAGCGCCGATGTGCTGTGTCGCTCACCGGCAACGATCATGGCCGATGGATCTTGTAGAGATGGGTTTTCGTGCGGAGATACAGGCAGTTGTCGTAGATGGCCGGCGAAGCCATGCAGCCGTCGTCGAGCGCATTGGTGGCGATCGCGTCGTGAGGCGCCTTTGCCGACAGCACGAATGTTTCGCCATCCTGATTACTCAGATAAATCTTGCCGTCCGCCACGACGGGTGAGGCCGAAAACTCGCCACGCAGCCTCTTTTGGTCGCCGGGTTGTCCGCTGGCTGCGTCGAGCATGCTCACGACACCGGCATTGGAGAGGAGCAGGAGTTGCTCACCAAGCACGAGTTGGGAAGAGCGGGTACCCGAACCGCGTGAGGCCTTCCACGAGACATGTGAATCGGTCACATCCCCGCTGCCATCAGGCCGAACGGCAAGAAAACCCATGCCCCCGGCGGCGGTGTTGATGAACACATGGTTGTGCGCAAAAAGCGGTCGCGCCGACGCATTCATGCCGCCGTGGCACACCCGCCAGACCTCTTTTCCAGAAATCGGGTCGTAGGCGATCGTGGCGCCAGCACTCGGTATCACGACCTGTTCCTTGCCAGCCTGTCGGATCACGGTGGCGGTGGCGTAGGCCTTCTTCATGTCACCATCGTCGGTGCCGTATTCGATGTTGCGTTCGGTCCGCCAGATGGTCTCCCCGGTCATGGCGTCGAGCGCCACCACATACTGATGGTCGAAACCATCAAACGCCACGATGATTCTGCCCTCGTGCAGAATCGGTGATGAGCCGGGTCCTCGAAAGTGGTCACAGGGAAGATCCTGGCGAGACCAGAGAATCGTCCCGAGTCGGGTATCGAGGCAGGCCGTGCCGGCACTTCCGTAGTGAACGTAGAGCCGGCCCTGCTCGATCACCGGCGTTGGCGATGCATAACTGTTGAAGGCATGGCAAAACTGAGGGGCGGCAATCTCAAAGACAACCACGTCATGGACGATCTTCCCCGTGGTTCGATCGACAGCGACAACGGAAAGCCGTTTGCCATCGGCCGTCGCATTGGTCATCCAGACTGGCCCGTCCCAGATGACAGGCGACGACCACGCCTTGCCAGGGATTGGGGTTTTCCAGGAAATACCCTCCGCTTCACTCCAGGTCACGGGAAGAGCGGAGTCGGCAGAAACACCATCACCCGCCGGTCCCCGAAACTCCGGCCACGGTGTGGCAGCCAACGCCGTCGCAGAGATGATTACCGTGAGCAGCGTTGCAACGACAGAAACAACACGCGCGTGCGCCATGGTGGAAACCTCTCGAGGAGCCTTTCGCAAAATTCTGCTCGTCGACAGAATACCATGGGGATGGCAGCGATCTGACCCTATCGTTGCTGAGGCAACCAGCGGGCGGCAAGTTCGGCCTGCACGCGGTCCTCGTCTGTGGCCGATGCGGTCCGCACCCGGCCGCGACCTGCGGCCCGCGCGATCGCCGCCAAGGATTCCTTGTCGGCCGGCTCGGTGCGTGGTAGTCGATTCACGAGTCGCACCACACCCTCCGGGTTGTTTTCCGCCGCCTGAGAAAAGCTGCTCATGAACAGACAGATCTCATGAAGGTTGGCCGCTGCAGAGCGGACGATCAAGGGGTGGAGAGTCCGAGTCACGATCTCCAGCCCTCTGCCATCCATGTCAACGAAGGCATCGATCTCGATCGTCTGCTGTTCCCGACCGGCGGCATCTGCCCCGGCGGCGGTATGGCGAACGAGGAGCACGCATGAGCCTGAAAGTATTCGCGGTGAAAGTGGGCCCGAA
>JAQBZA010000382.1 GCA_027622795.1 Planctomycetota bacterium
CCCCGGGATCGAGAAAACACCGATCCCAGACTTCTTGAGCGCGTTTTGAATCTCCTCCGACAAGGCTTCCATGACCGCGACAACATCCTTCTTCTGCAAACCGGTCGACTCGGAGATGCTCCGCATGATCTCTGTCTTCGTCATCGGCTTGTTACCCGACTTTTTCGCCATTTCCAAACTCCTCAGAATTCAAATCATTTCGTGCGGCAGTACCCCCACCGCGAACCGGAGCCCGGCACACGGTGCCTTAGGCGTCGACGATTAGATTCTCTGGAAACCAAAATGCAACCCAAAAAGTTGCTTACACCCGCAAAATACTGCGGTTCCATTCATTTCAAGCCCTTCGACGGTTTGCTCAGAGCTCCCAATTTTTGCTGAGAAACGGCGTTTCTGTGCAATTTTTGCCTCTGTGATACATTTCAGTGGTTTCCGGTGCTGGACACCTCTGGGGTCGCCTGGAGCCGGAAAGCCGGTATTCGAAGGGCCATTTTGGAAAGGCCTTGCGGGCGGTTTGGCCGCCTTCGATGGGCTCGAGAAGCGGTTTCGCATGAGCATTTCCGTCACGTCGCGAAGCAGTATTCGTTCCGGCCGTCCAAGCGGGCGGCGATGCCACATCATCATCGCGATCGGACTTGTGGCTGTGGCACCGTGGGCTGGTCGGATCCTGACGCCAGTGGTTGTGGCTCAGGAACCTGATGACGAAGAACGAGAGGAAGATCAAGAAGAAGAAGGACTGTTTGGCGAGAGTGGAGCCTACCTTCCGACCGACCGTGCCGCTGAGCGTCGACTCGACGTCACGCGTCGACTCATTGCCGAGAAGCGATGGAGCGACGCCGTGACCCTCCTGGATGAGATCTTGGCGAATGATCGTGACTCGTTCTTCAGGCCGGATGCCACCACGACGACATGGCAAAGCGTCAAGTCAGAGGCGGCGGCGCTTGTCGCGGGACTGCCGCCCGCGGGCCGTGAGGCGTATCAGTTGCAATTTCGCGCGAAAGCAGATCGGCTCTTGGCGGATGCCATCGCGTCCGACGATCACCGCGCTATCGCGTTCATTGCCAGACGATGGCTCAACACACCTGCTGGGCAGAGCGCTACGCTTCTGGCGTCAATCGACGCACTCGATCGAGGTCAGCCGCTCGCTGCTGCCGCGTGGCTCGACCGCTTGGCTATGGTGGCCTCTGACGAACTTGAGCCGACCCTTTCCGTGATGAGAGCCGTTGCATGGCAGCGTGCCGGCAACCTGCGGGCAGTCACGGAGATTCTCGAACGAGCCCGCACGGGCCAGAAGACAGCGGTGCGACTGGGCGGTCGCGATGTGAGTGTCTCCTTTACGCCGGGTGAAGGCCATGCTTGGTTGGATGAATTGATCGGGCCGGAGCCAGTCGCAGGGATCCATCCGTCTGTGGAATGGTGCATGCACAGGGGTGACCCGGCTCGAAACGCTATCGTCGATGCTTCCCGTCCGCTCCTGGTGCCTAGGTACCGTGTGCCACTGACTCGCCATCCTGAGGAGGCTGTCTGGCTCGAGGCCAAACGAAAGCAGGCGAACGACCGGGAAGCGGTTTTACTGCCGGCAGCAATTCCATTGGCGGTGAACGGCACGGTCGTGGTGCATACGCCAATGGGCCTGCTTGCTGTTGACTTCGAAACAGGCAAGCGGATTTGGTTGCAGACCGGCAGCGCGGCGGGCCCGCTCGCGATCGGCGAAAACCTGGGCGATGGTGACGACCCGAATGCTGCGATCATTGGCAGAAACAGGACGCTTGCTCCGGTATTCGAGGATGCCACAAGCGGCGCCCTCGCCAGTAACGGTCGACTTGTGTTTGCTGTGGAGAGTCACCCGGACGCTCTCGTGGGACGCGATCTGATGTGGCCCCAAGGGGGAAATTTCAATGGTGGGCCCGGACCCGGTGGTGGATGGAGTGGAGGTAATGCCCTCGCCGCGTATGATCTGTCCGATCATGGCCGGCTGCGGTGGCGGCTCCCGATCGCTGATCCCACCCGTCCAACACGGTCAACCGCATGGACGCTCGGGGCACCTCTCCCCATCAACGATCGTCTCTTCGTCTTGGTCGAGGAACTCGGTGAGGTGCGACTCGATGTCCTCGATGTCGAAAGTGGTTCCCCAATCTGGTCGCAACCACTCGCCGAACTTGATGAGGAAGTCCGAGTTGATAATCACGATAATCAGCCTCGCCGCGTGGCTGGCCTGTCGCCGGCCCTTGCCGAGGGCGTGCTGGTCTGTCCAACCGGAGCCGGCGCAGTCGTGGCTGTTGATTTGGCAACCCGCACGCTTTTGTGGGCCTACAACTATCCGGTGATGACGTCCGGCGACATGGTCGTGATGCGAAATGGAATCCGCGTACCGCGGGTTGGCCGCATCATGAACGGCCCACTCGTGATCAACCACGAGCAGCCGGGCGGTACGACTGGTCGTTGGCTCGACGGCTGCCCGGTTCTTGCCTTGGGGAACGTTCTTCTCACGCCCGGTGAATCAGATCGTCTTCATTGTCTTGACTTGCGCTCCGGCAAGGTGAAATGGACCCGACCGAGGGACGACGGCCTGTACGTTGCTGGGGCAGTTGGGGAAAGCATCATCGTCATCGGCCGGCGTGGTGTGGAAACACTCGCGGCGAGCGGCTTTGGTTCACCCAGTTGTCAGGCGATGGTGCGGCAATCAGTGGGAGAGCCATCGTAGGAACAGACCGAATCTTTGTCCCGCTCGACACGCCTGAAGTGGTTGAGATCGATTCAGCAACGGGGCAGATTCTGGGTCGCTCAGCGGGTCGCGGGGGGGCGGTGCCGGGGAATCTGATTGCCTATCGGGGTGAGGTGCTGTCGCAGGGCGTTGATTTTCTGGATGTGTTCCATCAGGCCGTGCCGCTCGAGTCGCGCATTGAAACGGCGATGAAGGATGCACCGGACGATGAAGCTCGTGACGCCTGGTCACGAGCGTGGCGGGGACAACTCTGTCTTGATCGAGGGGATATCGCGGCAGGATTGGACGATCTCCGCACGGCAACGGCACTTGCTCCCAACCGGTTTCCACCTGATATGTTCCCCGAGGCGTTGGTGCATGCCTTGGAAATGGCGCCGGAGATGGCTGAGGAACTCTGGCCCGAACTCCTGCGGCGCGACCCATCGCCAGACTTGGCAGACAGGGGATTGCGGCTTGCTGTGGATGGTCTGCTAGCGGTGGGGAAGGTTTCAGAAGCATGGACGGCATGCAGTCACTTGATCAATCGTGCTGCCGCAGCGCCTGTTGAGGCGGCTCATCATGATCTGGTACCGGACGGTCGTGACCAGCACCTTCTCCTTCGTGAAGCGCAATGGATCGAGTCACGCGTCAAGAGTATTGCGGACCGTGGAACAGCGACCGACCGTGCGAACATTCAGGAATTCGCTGAGAAAGAATTGGATCGTCTCAATGGTTTCCGCTCCAGCCCAACGGAATGGGCAGAACGCTTGCATTCGTTTATGGCATGGTTTAGCGGGCAGCCAGTCGCGCGGGTGGCGCGGCAACGGCGGATTGAGGCTCTTGATGCTGAATCTGTCAGTGGCGGGGGTGACGATGAAGCCCTGCGATCGCTGGCTGTGCGG
>JAQBZA010000383.1 GCA_027622795.1 Planctomycetota bacterium
CGACCCAGGTCGGCTGGTAAAGCGAGCCTGGGTGTATCGCCGGCTCAGGGGCGGCAAAAGTATCCTCGCGGGCGAGGATACGCCCAACGCTCGTCGAGCGTTCGCCGACCCCCGAGCCTCCCGTTCTCAGCCTGTAAAAGATCGTTGGTCCAACTTGCCGGAATCCACTTTGCCGCTCAGGCAGGCTCGGCAAACTGGCGGGTGAGGCGAGGCGGGGGTGACGGCCCGGGCTGCCACAACTCGACTCGATCGGCCGGCGTGTTTCTCTCGATACCCCGTGAGAGTGGCTTTGTTTAGGAGCCTGCTGGGCCGTTGGGAGTGAAAGGGAATCGTCATGATGCGCGGCATGCTGGTGTGGGGAATGATCGTGGCCTGCGGGCTGGGGGCAGCCGATTCGGCCATGGCGGCGGGCCCGACGCGGAAGTCGCCCACGCGAGTCGCCGCGAAGCCGGCCATGCCTCAACCGCCGTCAGAGAAGAAGCCCGTGCTCGTACCGGGCACCGGCGTCGCGATCAAATACGGCACCGATGACTTCGAGGATGAAAAGTGGTCAATGAACTATCGCCACCCGAAAAGCTCGGAGGAGCAGGACAAGCGGATGCGCGGACCGCTGGCCCGCAGTACCAACGGCATGTGGTTTGAAGGTCCGAAGCGAGGCATTCCCGATGTCGTGAAGCGGGTACCGCTACCGGCCCCCGGCCTCGAGGGAAGCGAGCATGGCATGCTGATCGCCACGCTTCGGGCCGGCATTCCGGGCCGCGTCACCTACCAGATGCAGCAGGATGACCTGATCTTCAGCATGTCGAAGGCCGCCGGCAACGGACTCTCGGTCCGCGACAACCCAAGCATTGTGACGCGAATCTACCTGCCACCGTTTGAACAGTGGGAGCAGCGCCGCGGGCCCTCGTTTGGATTCCGCGCCGGCTGCTTCACCCACGCGATCATCACCGGTGACGATCATCCCGACGAAGGCAAGTTTGGCCTCGAAGAATACTGGCCGGGCATGTTCATCAGCTTTCAGCCGAAGAGCGAGCGGCTCAAGGTGGAGGAGCCCTACGCCACCATTCTCGTGCGGGCCGGTCGCCGGGGACTGGAAGTGCAGGGGCCGAAGATTACCGAACTCGGCTGGTGGACGCTCGGCCTGTCGTTCTCACCCGATGGCATGGTGCATTACTTCGCCAGCCCGGGCGTGGATGACCTCACCATGGACGACCACATCACCTCACAATTTCCCTACGGGTACCGCACGGAATGGGTGAAGACATTTTTCTATAACGTGTGCGCGATGGACGATGGCAAGAGTTGGAGCACGCCGTGGGTGATCGATGATCCACGGGTCTACTTCGTGAAGCGGCCGCAGGTCGCCACACAGCAGAAAAGCTCCCGCAAGTAGGGAATGCCTTATGTTCGCGCTCGCCACCAGCCGGCTAGCAGACTGCCGATCACAGAGTGGACCACGCTCGAGATGGCACACGGCACGGCGGTGAGCGGCTCGGCAGGAAAATGCTTCTGGGCAAGCACAACACCAAGCCCAGAGTTTTGCATCCCCACCTCGATCGACACTGTTCGGGCCACGAGGGGCCCGTAGCCGAAGGCCCGCGCAAAGGCGTAGCCGACGGCAAACCCGCTGGCATGCAGCAGGCTCACGGCCACGAGCAGCTGCCAGCCATGCTCCCGGATCGCGGCCGCGTTTTGCCCCACAATGCTCGCACAGACCAGCGCGATCGTGACCACGCTGACCAGGGGTGCGACGGGCAGCACGGTCTGCACCGCCCGCGGCAGAGAGCGGTTGATTGCCACGCCGGCAGCAACTGGGAGCACCACGACCTGCAGGGTCGACAGAAACAGCCCCCAGGCATCAACGGGAACGAGCTGCCCGGCGAGAAGCTTTGTAAGGAGCGGTGTGAGAAGCACGGCTCCGAGCGTGGAGCACATCGTGAGCAGGACGGAGAGCGCGACATCGGCCCGAGCAATGTAGGAGACGACGTTGGACGCGGTGCCACCAGGGCAGCAGGCAACGAGGATCAAGCCGACTGCAAAGGGTGTGGGTAGGGCAAGCGCCGTCGCCACACCCCAACCAGCCGCCGGCATGATCAAAAACTGGGCGATACAGCCGGCAGCAACGGCCGTCGGCCGCGTCGCGACGCGTGTGAAGTCGTCGATCGAAAGCGTGATCCCCATGCCAAGCATGATGACAGCGAGGCCGACCACGATCGCCTCGCCACGAAACCACGTGAACAGACAAGGTTCCACCATGGCGAGGCCGCACGCAACGAGCACCCAGAGCGGAAAGGCGTTCGCCAGTCGGTCGAGGAGTTGCGGCATGAAGCAGGAGAAGGTTATGCGGCTGAAGCGCGAAAATACCTGACCACAACCCAAGGGAGCGTTGCTCGAGGCGACGCCCCGCTCCTCTGGCGACCAGCAAGGAAATGCAGGCAAGGGACGACTGCATTTCTGCGTGAAACTTACCCGCCCAAGTAGGCGGTGCGGACAAAATCGGTGGCTGGTGGAAGGATGTCCGTGAGCGTTGAAGGCTCGCAGCGAATCACCATCTCATCCGGACCGGGGCGGTCGATCGTAAACGTGCAGGTTGTTCCCTCGTCAGCTCCACGGCCCTCGTAGCGAATCTCCCACGTCTCACCCGAACGACTCCAAAATCCCTCGGCAAAACGGCCATCTGAGGTGAACACCCAGGAACGGATCTGTCGCGATGCGGGATCCCAACCGATGATTTCGGAGACTTCGCGGGACGAACCATCGGCGGGCAACAGCGCCGGAATGCCTTCGGTCGCTACAGCCGACACCACTTCCGGGGCGGAAACATGACTCCGGGTCAGGAAAGAGCGGGCAGCATTCCACGAGCAACGGCTACTGGCAACGACATCCTCGCTTACATCTTCCCACGACCCCACGAGCCAGTCGAGTTGGCCCAACGGCACCGCGGCGCTCTGTGCGGCCGGCAATCCGGAAACGGCCGTCTCCCGCACGCTCGACAGCAGCCAACTGCCGTCTTCACGCACCACAATTGCTGAGAACCGACTGCTCGTGGTCGTCGCCTCGTCAAAAGAAAGGTGCGAAACCCCATCCACAACTGCCACATCATCGCGAATCGGTCGGATCGACTCGATGTCTATGTCAATTGCCGCGTCGGCATCCTGTTCGAAAAGCGTTGCGAACACGCCAGCGACGGCGTTGCGTCCCTTTGTCTTTTCTCCCGAATCCAAGTCGATGCTTTCACCCGTGGCACTCCAATGGGCAGCCAGTGCGGTAGTATCGTGGCGATTAAAAGCCCGCAGGTAGTTCTCCATCATGAGGCGAATTTCTGCAGTTCCCGCAATATCAGCAGCGTTGACCTCGGCAGTTCTGACCGGCATGGCATCTGGGCTGGCGGTGAAGGGCGCTGCAGGAAACGATACATGCTGGGTTGTGGGGAGATCGGTTGTGGCCACCACCTGCATCACAGCCCCGTCCGCGTGTCGGCTACGATCGTAGACCGCAAGTGATTCCTCCACGCGAAACGACTTCGGCTTTGAAATGACCTCTGGGATCGGACCGATCACTCGGCTGACTGAGTCGGCGGCGACAGGCGCGACGCCT
>JAQBZA010000384.1 GCA_027622795.1 Planctomycetota bacterium
GGGGGAGGGCCGCACGCTCACGATCCAGTCAGCACACCGTCGGGTCGAACTCGGCCGGCGTCGGCGTACGACCAGTCTCGCACTTGAGATCGAGTCCAGTATGGGGGGAGACTTTCCGATCTCGCTGCCCGAGGAGGCCACCGTGAGCACAGTGCGTCTCGATGACCGGCCGCTACCGGTGCGTCGGGAAGACGGCCGGCTCATAATCGGACTCCAGCCGGGCCGACAGAAACTTGCGGTCGAATGGGCCGTCGACCAGCCGCTTCCCCATCAGGCTGCCTTCGAGCCGATCGGTTTGCCGGTCGAGGCTGCCAACCTCACCAGCACGATGCAGGTGCCCGAATCCCGCTGGATTCTTTGGGCGCAGGGTCCGCTCCGTGGCCCGGCCGTACGGTTTTGGGCGATCCTTGCGGTGGCGATCGTTCTCGGTGTCGTGCTCGGTCGCATTCCACAGACACCGCTGGCCGCTCGTGACTGGATCCTGCTCCTGATCGGTCTCACGCAGGTTTCGGTCTTCGCCGGTGCCGTAGTTGTCGTCTGGCTCTTTCTGCTGAGCCAGCGCGGGCGCCGCTCACTCAACACAAGCCATTGGTTCCTGTTCGATCTGATGCAACTCATGCTCGTCGGATTGACGCTGGCCGCTCTGATCACACTCGTTGTGGTGGTCAGCCGCGGCCTGCTTGGCAGTCCCGAGATGTTTATCATCGGCAACGGCTCCTTTGGGAACCGGCTGGTGTGGTTCGCGCCGCATGCGACAAGCGACCTCGACCGTCCCTGGGTCTATACGGTGTCAATCTGGTGGTATCGGCTCCTGATGCTGCTGTGGGGGCTGTGGCTCGCCAACGCCGTGACCCGCTGGCTCATGGTGGGTTGGAGACAGTTCACCACGGGAGGCGGATGGAGGTGGTGGAGCCGGTCGGAGAGGCCGGCTCACCATGCATAAGAACGGGTGGAGGAGACACCAGCGGTTTGGTGCGAGGAGACGTCTGAATAAAGGTCAGTCGAGCGTGAAGACGATGTCGCTGAGTTCTTCGGCGGCCTGCTGGCCATCCCAGCCCAACACGCGGAATCCATTGACAGAGCGACCGGCATCAGCGGGGGGAGTCCACCGCACGAGATCGGTACGGCCGATCGTGCGGAAGGCAAGATGCCTGGCCATTTCGAAGGGGCTGCCACTCGTGATCGGTGTGAGCAGATTTCGCCATTGGGTGCCGTCCCATTTTTCGAGGATTCCGGCAGCCACGCCGGTGACGACGAAGCGTAGTTCCTGATTGCCGGTAACCGCGGCAGCCCCCAGCAGGTTGGCGTGGGTGAGTGCAAACGGGCTCGGCCCCATCTGGTCGCCCCCCATGCGGATCGTGGTCGCCCTTCGCAACTCCGGCCGGGTGATCGTCGCTGGTGGAATAAAGTGGGCGGGGGTTGGATAGGTGTCGATCTGCCAGTTGTCGCAGACTTGCTTGAGACTGTAGAGGCCAAAGTTGGCCAGCGGCACCCCGATCCCGTCGCCTGCGTCATTGAGAAATACGGCGGACGCTGGATCGGTGCCAGCCAGCCGGCCTGTCGCAAGGGTCATGAAGTCGAGAAATTCGGCCAGTTCCCAGTAGCCAAAGAAGGGAAGATCCTGCCCGCGTTCGACGCTGAATACAAAAGTGATTCGCTCCTGGAGGCCGTCCGGAATGGCCGGCGCCTGCCAGTTCATCGTGAGTTCCGTGAACTGCCAGCGGGATGATGGAGGCACGTCAACGTGTGGGCCAGCAACACTCAGCGTTGTCCCTGTGGGGGTGTCGTCCTGCACTTTCCAAAATGGCACGGCATCGGGCTGCCGTGTGCCGTCGGCTGACACGGTGGTGAGGGCCGCATACTGCTGCAGCTCATCAAAGTTCGTGCCGACTCCCGTCACCATCGACGTATTGCCGCTGCCAGCGGTGACCGTGATCGTGCCGGCTCCGGCTGCATAGGGCCAGTCGAGAAGGCTCCGCTGCAGATCCTCCGCCGCGTCGGCCGGGGTTCGAGGCGTGGGCGTCTCCCCGGCGGTCGCACCATGATCGGTCATCCACCGGAAGTAGGCTCCCGGAACCGGCTGATCGGGCGGAGTTGGTTGACCAGGCTCCCCTTGAGGCGGGGTGTTCCCGACATAGGTTTCCATATAGGCCATCGACAGGATCGGATCGGCGGCATCTGCCGCGGAACGCCACGAGAGGAGCCCATCGGCATCGAGGTAGGTACTTAGCGGCGGTTGCGCATTTTGAATGAGGGCAGCCAGATCTCCGGTTGCGGGGAACGGCATCGTGTTGAGCTTGGCGAGCGTGTGCGAATCGACCTCGAGCGCCATGCCGATCCCGAGATCGGCAGTCTCCGTCGAGGCCCGCTTGGCCCAGTCGAGCCAACAGGCGATGTTTTGGTAGGCGACCGAACCGGTGTTTGGGGCAGCCGCGTCTTTAGAGAGCTCCGGATCGATCGTCAGCCCATGCACAACGCTCGCTGCCGTCGGCGAGTGGCTCAACAGGGTGGCCAGCCAGCTGAATCCCCGCGGCAGATTGGCCCAGTCGCCGGGAAGTTCGATTTCGCCGGGAAGGCCGGTGGGAGTCGGTACCCAGCCAGATGACGCTGCGCCACTCGCGGACGCAGGGTAGCTGGAGCGGTCGAAGAGAATTTCAATCGGCACGGCCGTCGGAAGATGTGCCACCCCCTCCAGGAAGCCGACGAAGTTGCCGGCATTGGCCAGCGGCGTTGCCAAAGGATCGTAGAACGTGTTGCTGACCACTGCCGGATCGGTCGCGTACAGAATCAGTCGCGACGGTGGATGATCGGCCAGATAACCCAGCAGCCATTGATGATAATTGACGAGCGACGTGAGATCGGTGCTGCACTCGCGATAGTCCCACATCACAAACCGCCAATCGTCGAACGACTGCGGTGTGGCGACGGATGGTGCCGGAGTCACCCACGTTTCCGGGAGCAGCTCAAACTGGAAGACACACACGTTCGGCGGCGTGGTGGCGTTCCAAAACGGCATGAAGGTGGTGGTGGCCTGCCGGCAGAAATCGGCAAATTCGTCGACGCCGGCTCCCGGCCCAGCGATCGGGGCATCCCAGGTTCCAAAGGCATCGATCAATGACCCGCCGACCCCTGTCTTTTCAGCGCTGTAGATCAGATAGACCCGCGACAGATCCTCCGGCATGCCGGCCGAGGTATGGCTTCCCACGAGATAGCCGAAGGTGCTCGCCGCCGGTGCGACACCCGGTGTGCCCAGCACGGCAGCGACCGGATCGGCCTCGTCTCGTGCCAGGCTGTAGATCGTGTCTGGCCATTGGGGCGCGGGAGCGGGGGTGATCGTGGTCCCCTGCTCATAGGCGTCGACGTAGGTCGTGTCACCCGCCGCCTTGTACATGTTGTAGAGTTCGCAATAGGCCGCATCGAGCAGCCGTGTGGAGGCATCACCGCTGGTCCACTGGGCCATCGGCACCAGGTTTGTAAAGCCATGGGCCATGCCGGTGCCCACAAACTGTGCGTCGGCATGCATCCCGGGCCACAGGTGCTGCTGATAGGTGCGAATATCCGAAAGCG
>JAQBZA010000006.1 GCA_027622795.1 Planctomycetota bacterium
GTAGAGCACGCCGCCACTGGAGGCGAACACGACCCGTTTGCAGCCGGTCTTCACGGCGGCATCGAGAACGTTGATGAGGCCGATGCAGTTGACCTGGGCGTCGAAGAGGGGCTCTCGCACCGATCGGCTCACCGACATCTGCGCTGCCTGATGGCAGACCGCATCGGGCCGTTCTCTCTCAAACACCGCTGCCACAGCCTCGCCATCGACGATATCGACCACGTGGGTCTCGACCCCTAACGGCAGGTTGTCGCGTGTGCCGCTTGAGAGGTCATCGAGCACGACGACCCGATGCCCAGCCCCTAGAAGCCAATCCACAATGTGGCTACCGATAAAGCCCGCGCCGCCCGTGACAATAACTTTCCTAACCATGCTGATTCTCCGGTTGCTGGACTCACGTCGGTTGGAGGACATCTCCCATTCGTCAAACCATGGTAACACTGTTCGCACAACACAACCCTACCAACCCTACACTTTTGTGCCACGACCCGCCATCCATCGACACTCGTCAGCCCCGTTCACCCAGTAAAACTCCGATGGAAGTGACAAGAGATATTCTGTAATAGTCATAACTCCAACATAAGGCAGACCGTTTCTCATTATTAAGAAGTGCCTACCGAGCCGTCGTCGCACAAGACGGTTGGCCAGCCCACACAGCAATACAATATTATTACACCGCACTTATGCCTAAGCACATACACTTTATGCCTTCTCGCGGACCACTCACTGTACCCTTCGCAGGTACCCATCAGGCGCAACTGAGATCATAAGTTTCTCATCTATCGCCTTATCTATCACAAATTCAGGATGCGACTTAAGAAACTCTAGGACTGCCGTTCGTGGATTGTTTCCCGGCCCCCATGGCCGATCAGGAAAACTATCTGCAGGAAGATTCTCGATAATTGTGTCAAATACGACACAGTAACTTCCCGGAGTCACAAGCGAAGCATAGCAGTCAAGTTCCGCTAAGGTGTGGGCATGGGTGTGGTTTGAATCTAGGCATACAAGAATACACTTGTAACTTGATGCAATTTGCCTGACAGTCGAAACTACATCCGGGTCAACGCTCGATCCCTGCAACATCATAATCCGCGAACGCATTGGATGGGCGTCGATGGCATCGCGATTGTGTTCACGAATATCGATATCCAGACCAATCACCAGTCGTGAAGACTGATTTGGACTCATGGCCGTCCCTGCTTCAATCGCATCGCAGAGATCGAGTTGAGCGAGCATCGAAGCACTGAATATCAGAGAGCCTCCGCGAGCTATTCCCGTTTCGATTATTAGATCTGGTCTCAGGCTCCAGATAAGTTCCTGCATCGCAATGACATCTTGTGGATATTGAATGATCGGTCGTCCCAGCCACTTGAAGTTATAGGAATACTTGTGCTTTTGTGCGCGACTTATCCACTCCTGAGAGATGGCACGCAGTTGCTTATCCTTATTCATGGCTGCAATGTTTTGGTTGCATTGTTGTCTGAAACCCTCACTTTCTCTCATTCGCCTTACCTCTTGATCCTGACATGGTATTGTTGTTGAGACCGATACGTGCGTTACTGCACGTGGAGCATACTTACTTTCGACGAAGGTCTCGTTTACAGCGGAACCTGATTAGACGTGTCTCTTCCGATAAAGTCAGACCCTATAAGACGCTGGAGCTTTGATATACTACCCCAGAAGTGTTTTGGCTCGTGGGACAAATATGGAACAACCCCGCAGTTTAGGCGAATCGTAGAGCCGCGAGCCCAGTGCTCAACGAGCGACCGCACCGAGCGTGGCTGCCCCGAGGCAAGGTTGACGATCCCATCCCCGCCAAATCCGCGTTCTAGTCGTAAAGCGAGTGACACGATGGCCACCGCGGCGTTGGTTACTGGCAGATAGTCTCGCACCTGATCTCCGGCCGACATGTTAAAGACGGTATCCCCTTGAGCAAGCGCTCGCATAAGTTGTGAGTAAAGGGTACGCTCGGGCTGCCCCTCTCCGAATAAATAGAAGATTCGCAACCACGTAAGCCCGCAGCCCGTCGCTGCGCAAATGTATTCAAGTTGTCGCCTCAAGGCATCTTTGGCCACTGCATACGGATGCTCTGGGCGGACCAGCGAATTCTCTGAAAGGCAGCCATCTTGCCTGCCGTACTCTGCGCAGGTACCTGCTACGAGCAAGCCCGGTTTTCCACCACGGGCGAGCGCCTCAAGAAACCTTTGGTGTCGCGGGAGTTCCGTCGATATGTGCCGCAGACTTTGGTAATTTGGCAAACCTTCCCACGCCAGATGCACGACGACATCGGGCTGGCCTAGCCAAGCAAAAGGATCTGTGGGCGGCGCGGCTAGATCGAGTGAGACCCATCGCACGCCCGGATACTGCGGAAGACTACTGCGTAACATTCTGGCCGTTGCCACAACGTCAATATCCAAAAGGGTTTTGGCCCGCGACTGCGCGATTGCTACAAGAATGTGCTGGCCCAGAAATCCACTGGCGCCGGTAATCGCGATCCTCATGCTACTCGGCCCCACTTTCGGGGTATAAAGACCTCCAGTCGCGGCACAGCCGTCACGAAACCACAGCCAGTGTCAGCTAGCGTTGCAAGTTGTTGAATCACTTCCTGCCGAATGTTCCAAGGCAGGATCACGATATAGTCGGGCCGAATTGATTCGAGTGGGCGGTAATCGATGATTGGAATTCGACTACCGGGGAGCCACTTGCCTCGCTTTGCAGGATTTCGGTCAGCGACGCAAGAAATAAGTTCCGGACGTACTCCAGCGAAGTTGAGTAATGTGTTTCCCTTTGCCGCAGCCCCATAAGCAGCGACCTTCTTGCCAGAGCGACGTGCGTTCACAAGGAACTCGAGAAACTCGTGCTTCACTTGTTCCGCACGTCGTTGAAATCCCGTATAAGCAGTTCGTGATTTTAGGCCTGCTTGTTGTTCCGTCATGAGTATTCGCGAAACGCTTGCGGACGTCGGCCGGCTGCCCGAATCGGTTCGCTGCGCGAACACTCGAAGGCTGCCACCATGGGTGGGCAGTTCCTCTACATCAAAGACAGACAGACCGGCTCGGCGGAAGATAGAGGTGACAGCGGTTAGCGAAAGATATGAAAAATGCTCGTGATAGATCGTATCAAACTGAGTTTCTTCGAGAAGCCGAAGCAGATGCGGGAACTCAAACGTAGCCACGCCTTCTGGGGAAAGTAGTATTGCGAATGCCGCCGTGAAGTCGTTGATATTGGGGACATGAGCAAGTACGTTATTGGCAGCCATAAGGTCGGCAGGGCGGCCCGCTGCGACGAGTTGCCGCGCTAGTGCCGTACTAAAAAAATCCTGTACGATCGATAACCCCTTCGCCCGGGCAGCGGCGGCGGTGCTGGCGGTTGGCTCGACGCCGAGGCAGGAGATCCCAGCGTCACGAACAAACTGAAGAAGCGAGCCGTCGTTTGCAGCAACCTCGACCACATGGCTGGAGTTCGTTAAGCCGAATCGGTCGATCATCGCTGTCACGTAGCGACGGGAGTGGTCAAGCCATGTGCGGGAGAAGCCGCTGAAATAGGCATACTCGCCATCGAAGTAGAGGGAGGCGTCAGCCATATCCTCAGTCTGCGCTAGCCAGCATGACTCACAGACGAGTACCCGCAACGGCAACCAAGTCTCCGGTGAGTTCAGTTGCTCGGCGGAAAGATAGGCGTTGGAAGGCGGAGCAGTGCCGAGGTCGATCAATGTGAGCGTTACCGGAGCATTACAGTGGCGGCATTGCATCAGGCAGCCTCCTGCCAAAGGGATTTTGCAGTGTGGGGATCGGTAGCAACGAATGGGTGTGCACTGTCACGATCCGACATATCGGTCACTGGAAGTGGCCAGCGGATGGCAATCGCAGGGTCGAGGGCATGAATCGCTCCTTCGGCTTCAGCCGTCCATGCCGCCGTGTGGAAGTAGAGGAGTTCAGCATCGGCGACGAGCGACTGAAATCCGTGAGCAAATCCCTCCGGGATCACCAAGGCAGTGTGCTCCTCGGCATCGAGCGTTACTCCATGCCACTTGAGAAACGTCTTCGACCATGGTCGGAGATCAACCGCCACGTCATAGACGGCGCCTCGTAAACAGGAAACGATTTTCAACTCAGCGTGTGGCGGACGTTGGAAATGCATACCGCGAACAGTGCCAGGTGTTCGGGTACAGCTGCGGTTGGCTTGCACGATCCGTCGTCCCGGTGGCAAAACGCAAGCAAGGTCGCGTTCGCAGAAAAGGCGTTCAAGATAGCCACGGTCATCTTGATGTGGGTGCCGAAACGCAACCAACAGTCCTTCGAGCGGCGTCGGCTCGATCGTAAACCTGTTTTTCACGCCGCCCCCTGCTTTCGATCAGTGGCGGTATTCGTAGTCCTCTCAGTCGCCACCTCATAATCCGTGATCTGCAAAAGGCTCAGGGCAGTCATGTCGGCACCGTCACGCCATCTCGCGTGCCAGGCGACCGTCCGTTCGAGTGCCTCGTCAAGCCGCCACCGGGGCCGCCAACCAAGCCGCCGCCGGGCCTTCGTACTATCGACGGCAAGCTGCCCAGCCTCGTGTGGGTGGCCATCCCTATCCCTGTTCCACTGAGTTCCCGGTATCAACCGGCAGAGGTGATCGGCAATCCAGCCAACCGTGTGGGAGTCGGAGTCATCCGGACCAAAGTTCCACGCATCAGCAACGCTATCGTCAACGAGCAACCGATCCGCCAATTGCAGGTAGCCCGAGAGTGGCTCCAGTACGTGCTGCCAAGGGCGAACAGCCTTGGGCGAACGAACGTTCAGTGTCTCACCGCTATCGGCCGCCCGCAGAAAATCTGGCACGAGCCTGTCTGCTGCCCAGTCGCCGCCACCAATCACGTTGCCGGCCCGCGCCGTGGCAAGGCGGACACCAGACGCCATCAGGTACGAACGACGGTAGGCCCCACACACGAGTTCTGCGCAGGCCTTGCTCGCCGAATAGGGATCAGCCCCTCCGAGCGGCTCCGCTTCTCGGTAAGCCCAATCCCACTCGCGATTCTCGTAAACCTTGTCGGTTGTAATCGCGACAACGGCCTGCACGGTGCCGCACGAACGCACCGCGTCGAGCAGGCCCACTGTTCCCATCACATTCACTTCGAACGTATCGACCGGTTCACGATATGAAAGTCGAACCAACGGCTGCGCCGCGAGGTGAAAGACGACTTCTGGTTTGGCCAAGCATAACGCACGCCGCAAACTCACTCGATCACGAATGTCGCCGCGGGTGTCGCGGGCGAGATGATCAGCGAGCCGGCAAGCATCGAAAAAACTGGGGGCTGTTGGCGGGTCGAGCGCGAAACCGTGAACCAGTGCACCACGACTGGCCAGCCACAGCGACAGCCAGCCGCCTTTAAAGCCGGTATGGCCGGTCACGAAGACTCTTCGGCCAGACCAGTTCACGAGTGAACTCACAATATCCAGTTCTGCCATCGGGCACGAGTCAGGCGACCCGCCTCACAGCGTCAAAGACTTCTGCCGGGGGAGCCCACGGAGCATCACCGTCGTCCCAAAGCCTTTCGAGCAATCGCTTGTCCCGCAGCGTGTCCATACACTGCCAGAAACCGGCGTGCCGATACGCTGCAAGTTCCCCCTCGGCAGCAAGTCGCTCGAGTACCTCGTGCTCTAAACTCGATTCATCCCCATCGAGATAGTCGAGTACACGTGGCTCACAAACCATGAATCCTCCGTTGATCCAACCTTCTCCAGCCTGCGGTTTCTCCGTGAAGTTGGCGACACAGTCCCCGTCAAAAACAAGTCCTCCGTATCGGGCTGGCGGACGAACAGCGGTCAGTGTAACCGTCTTTCCCATGCGACGATGAAACCTCATCAACGCATCCAGGTCGATGTCCGACAAGCCATCGCCGTAGGTCAGCTGAAACGTTTCCCGACCCAGCCATGTGGCGAGCCGTCGTATTCTTCCACCAGTGTTCGTCGCGATCCCTGTATCTACCAATTCGATCTGCCAGTCCTCGGGTGAATGCCCGCAACGATTTACCGCGCCCGTCGAGAGGTTGATCGAAAGATTTCCCATCAAACCCGCGTACTCAACGAAAAACCTCTTGATAAATTCACCTCGATACCCAAGTGCAATCGTAAATCGCCGCGCCCCATAGCGGTGATAGTGCCGCAGAATATGCCAGAGAATTGGTCGCCCTCCGATCTCGACCATAGGCTTGGGTCGCACATCCGTTTCTTCAGCGAGACGAGTGCCGAGACCCCCAGCAAGAATGATGACTCGCATACTCAACCCTCATCGCTCGACATCCGGCCCTGACATCGCTCCAACCTATCGGCGACGATACCCACACACGATCGTTGGTGGAACGCCAAAAAGTCAGCAATTCCGCTCGTTTTTCAAAATTCCCGTCACGAACAAGGTACACGGGTCGGGTGCGCCGAATCCTTTAGCCCACCCGAAGGAAAAAGCTGGCTGCAAGTGCCTCTCGCTCCCGCGTCAAATCGCTCTTCATAAACCACTTCACAATCTGCTATTTTTCAGCCTCTTTAAGAGAACCTCCAGCAATTCTTCGTCTTTCCCATACGAGCGGCGGCGGCGGACCATGCCATACCGTCCTCCGCCTGCTTGGTCTCAGCGGCAACTAAGTCACCATCGACCGCCATGCCCCGACGTCTCAAAATTCTGCACACCGTGGAGTCCTATTCACCCAATGTCCACGGGATGCGAGAAGTCGTACGACAACTATCTGAGCGACTCGCAGCAAGAGGGCACGACGTCCACGTCGCCACGCAAAGCCATCCCCATCGACCACGGGACTCCGTGCTTGGTTCAGTTCGCGTCCATTCCTTCGACCTCAGCGGCAACAGTGTCACCGGCATCCGCGGCTCATCGGATGAGATTGCCCGCTACCAAGCCCTTATCCTCGACAGCAATTTCGATGTGATCACGAACTTCGCTGCCCAACAGTGGGCCACAGATCTCGCCTACTCATGCCTACCCCGATTTACGGGCGCAAAAGTCTTTGTGCCTACTGGCTTCTCGATGCTGTATGACAAAGAGTATGAGTGGTACTTCAAGCAAATGCCGGAATGGTTGGATCGCTACCACAAAGTCATCTATCTCTCTGAGAACTACCGCGATTCCAACTTCGCCCGACGCCACAATAAGCAGAATGGCACCGTTATTCCAAACGGGGCCTCTGAGGAAGAGTTCGCCACCGCTGCAAATACAAGCGTTCGGGAATCATTAAACATCCCCGCGAACCACACTGTTTTTTTACTCGTTGGGCAGCATACAGGCATGAAAGGTCATCGAGAGGCGATCGCCCTTTTCGACCGCCTGGAACTTCGACACTCGACACTGGTAATCGTTGGCGACAACCTAAGCGACCCGCAGCACGCTGAGCAACATAATATTCATAGGGTTTCTTACGGAACCAAAGTGCGGCGTGTCCGTAAAACCAAGGACAAGCTTTGCTCCACTCTCCGGCGACTTGGGGTCTTCAGACTGCTCCGCCGTCTGTCTTTGGCAGATCGCCTCGTAGGCCTCCCGCAACGCTGCCCAAACTGCTGTCTCGCTGCGCAGGAACATTTCCATAAAGATCCTCTCTGGAAAAAGCAGAACAAGCAGCTGATTATCACGTCGCTCCCCCGCAAACAGCTTGTATCTCTCTATAAGACGGCTGACTGGTTTCTCCTCCCCTCACGGATTGAGTGCTCGCCCATCGTCCTATTTGAGGCACTGGCCGCCGGCCTGCCCTTCTTCTCCACAGACGTCGGCACCTGCCATGAACTCGCCAACTTGAGCGGTGCGGGGTTTATCCTTCCCACCAACACTTCCAATGGTTTCTCCCACCTTGACATTGATGCAAGCGCCTTATATGTAAATCACATTTTAAGTACATGCGATCATGTAGCCCTTCGCATTAAAGCCCGCGACTTTTTTGCAAACGGCTACACGTGGGGATCAATCAGTGAACAATATGAGTCGCTTTATCTAACCTTATCGTACCGCCACGTTGAGCACTCCTCCAAGTGCGTCAACGACCACAGCACTACGACTATTTCTGCTTAAAACAACGCATCTGCTCTCCCTATTCTCTCGCTTTCTATAACGAGATATGGCCCATGTATAACGATTCGATTCCTACAGTCAGTATTCTGCTACCGATTTTCAATGCAAGCAGATATCTTCGTGAATCTCTCGACAGCCTCTTCGCACAATCGTTCAGAGACTTTGAAATCGTCGCCATCGACGATGGCTCCGTCGATGATTCATATCGCATCGCAGCATCCTACCGAGACACTCGGCTACGACTCCATAGGCAGGAAAACCAGGGGCTTGCAAGTACTCTAAACCGAGCTTTTTCGCTGGCCCGCGGGAGATATATTGCGAGGCAAGATGCTGACGATATCGCACTACCAGAACGACTAAAGAGGCAGGTCGATTTCCTTGATCAGAACTCGGATATCTTCCTGTTAGGCACTGCGGCCGAAATATGGGAGGAGCACATCCGGTCCCCAAGGCAGCACAATCACCCGACAGATCCGACAGAACTCGCTTTCGCAATGCTGTTCGATAACTTTTTCGTGCATAGTTCAGTCATGCTCCGGCGCGAGGTGTTTGATGCGGTTGGCCTTTATGCCACATCATATGAACGTCAGCCAGAAGACTACGAACTGTGGTCGCGCGTAATTCGCCGATTCCGTTGTTCAAATCTACCTGACGTCCTTCAAGTATACAGAGAGTGTCGCGGCAGCATCTGCCGGTCCGGCCAAAACCCCTTTCGGGATCGGGTTGTAAATTTGTCTGCGGAAAACCTAGCATTTGTCAACGGAGCCGCATCGCCAACTCTTTCACATAGGCAGATCGCGTGCCTGATGCATAATACGAAGCTACCGACTAAATGCCTACCTCTTAAAACACTCGCGTCTGAACTTCGAAATGCGGCATCCAGTGTTTGCGTCGCGCACGCCCGCCCTTTCATTACTTTAGGCAACGCCTTGCAGCGCCGGGTCGAGCAACTGAGTCACCAAGTCGACCAGACACGTCGTCGACAGGCTTCTCTGATCAACCGTGGATTGCGGGTTATCTCACGCCTTTCCACTGCGATTGCCGTTCGCAACGGTCACCGTTACGTCCATCACGACTGACCGTTTTGCCCAATAAGAGTTTTGGAATTTCCCGTGCCCGTGGAAATTGGTTTCCCGCAAACGTTAGGCGGTATATTTTAAGTGACTACTCCTCTTGTCATCGCCATCCCGACTCGGCAGCGTCTTGCTACCTTAAAGCATGCACTTCACACATGCCTCACTCAGGACTACGATAACTTTCAGATTATTGTATTAGTGAATCGCTGCTGCTCGACGAGCCGCTGGCTAGACACTCTAAGTAGTCCCAGGGTTCGCTGCCTTGAGAGTGACAGCGATCTTCCAATGACCGAGAATTGGGAACGGTTATTCGAAGTTTCCCTCCATCCCGACAGTTATGTTTTTTTCCTCGGTGACGACGACGGCTTGCTGCCTGGTGCACTGGCTTTGGCTGACCATCTCATAAGGCGGCATCGGCCTGCAGTTCTGAATTGGGAAAAGGCTGAATATGCCTGGCCGGATATTCAAGTACCTGTTTACGCCAACTACGCGTCACTGCGGCTATCTAAGGCTGTTGAAATCCGCGAAACCAGCACGTTTCTTGATCACGCACACAGCTTCCGTGCGCCCTACCATGACGGTCCCGGCATCTATTCGTCGTTTGTTAGTCTTGCCCTTCTCGATGATGTTCGCCGGCGCACGCAGGGCCGTTTCTTTCAGTCCTGCTCGCCAGATGTCTACTCATGCTACGCACTTGCCGGCTCAATCGACCGTTTTCTACGATGCAGATTTGCGCTGTCCGTAAATGGAGCCTCTGGGCGAAGCAATGGCATATCGTATGTGCACCATTTCGACAGCGTTTCTTCTGCAACTTTTCGGGCTGGAACAGCCATTCACAGATCGCTTGTACATGCGCCCTCTGTTGCGATCGCAGAGGCGGACGGTTTATTGACCGCGCGCGATTCTCTCCCCAATAGTTTCCGTCCTTATACGTTTGACTACGACGCTCTTCTTCGGCGACTGAAGGTGGAGGCCGACGGTGAGCAAAACGAGCGCCGTCATGCCAATCTTGTGCACGCTCTCCAGGTAATCGCTGGCCGTAATCATCGGCCCCGCCCCTGCGTTAAAAGCTACACAGACTCGCCTAGCACAAAGGACCGTCTTGGACCCGTCTACGGTTTTTCCCCCCATGACATGAGGCTAACCATAGATCTAGGTCGGATCGGCGTCGGAAACATTGCACAGGCATGTGACGCGTTGGCGATGCTGAACCCACTTGAGAACATTGACGGTGCCCTTTCATGCCACACTCCCACTGTTAAGAGAACTCTGCCGAGGTTGCTCTCAAAGCTTTTCAGCGGTCCACCAAAAACAATTACTAACTCATGAGTGTGCTTTCGCGTCTCCGCGCTTTAATTGCCACAGCGTCCCTACCTACACGCCCAAGCTGCAGTGCTAACAGTCAGGCGTCAGCGTCGGCAAACCTTGATCATTTTAAACAGCAGTTTAATGCCTTTGAACGCCACCATATTGAAGCACGACGCAGCGAACCGCTGCACTGGCACGACCGCTACCCGTGCCTCGAGGACAACACTCGGGAGACCCCTTTTGATCGGCATTACCTATACCACCCTGCCTGGGCGGCTCGTGTTCTCGCAAGAACTGCTCCAGCGTTGCATGTCGACATTTCTTCGTCGTTATCTTTTTGTACAATCGCTTCTGCTTTTGTGCCGACCGAATTTTACGACTTTCGACCAGCACCGGTAGTACTCCCAAATCTCACGTGCCACAGTGCCGACCTAACAAATCTCCACTTTCCTGACGATGCGATTGAATCGCTATCCTGCATGCACGTTATTGAGCACATCGGACTTGGCCGATATGGCGATCCACTTGACGCAGACGGAGATCTGAAGGCTCTGGCCGAACTTGTTCGGGTCCTCAAACCCAGCGGCGACCTGCTCTTAGCCGTTCCTGTTGGCAAATCGCGCGTGCAATTTAATGCGCACCGTATCTACGATCACCAAACGTTCCAGGGCTATCTCGGGGGACTCACTCTCATGGAATTCGCACTCATACCAGACGGGCAAGTCCCTACAGGGTACATTGTTAATCCTGACGACTCCCTTGTACGCAGCCAAGCCTATGGATGCGGGTGCTACTGGTTCAAGAAGGAGTAGGGGATGCTTTTTATTAGGAAACTGTTGTCTGGGCCCTTCCCCGGTTCTCCTTCGGTTGGGCTGCAGAATGCATCCACACGGGAACAGTGGGTGCAGTCGCAACTTCGCTCGCTGCCAGCAGGCTGGAGACTGCTAGATGCTGGCGCGGGCGAGTGCCAATTTCGCCGATTTTGTGAACATCTCAATTACGTGTCACAAGACTTCGCTAAGTATGATGGTATCGGTGACGGCCGTGGCCTACACACAAACACTTGGGATAACTCACAGATTGACCTCACCTGTGACATCACAAGTATCCCAGAGGCCGATGGCTCCTTTGATGCAATACTCTGCACAGAAGTCTTGGAGCATCTCCCTGATCCCCAATTGGCACTAAAAGAGTTTGCCCGCCTGCTGCGACCCGGAGGTCGCTTGCTCATTACCGCTCCATTTGTCAGCTTCACACACTTTGCTCCTTACCATTTTGCAACAGGGTTTAACCGTTATTTTTACCTACAGCATCTCAATGCACTTGGTTTTGCGGATGTTTCGATTACAGCCAACGGAAACTTTTTCGAATTCGTTGCTCAGGAGATTCGGCGGATTAATGAATGCGCTCAAATGTACTCAAAGATTCGACTTTCCTTGCTAGAACTTTGGGGGCAGAACATATTACTCGCGGCACTTAGGCGCCTCTCAGCGTGTGATCGCGGGAGCGATAACCTGTGTTGCTTCGGCCTGCATGTGAGCGCTGTGCGATGTCGCTAACTAGTTCTGTACGGTTTTTTGAAGAGGGTGTGCTGAGTAGCTCTTATATTTGCGGTCATCGGCAGGTTGATCACAGGCCCGCGGAACTCGAAATCACTTCCTCCCAAGGCGGAAGGGCTACATTATCAAGTAAGGCATGCAACGCGAGTGTATCTGGCGTGATCATTATGCAAATACTAGGCGGGCTAGGGAACCAAATGTTCCAGTATGCCATGGGCCGGTCGCTGGCGATAAACAGCAATCAGACCCTTAAGCTCGACATTTCAGAGCTTACAAGCCCAGTCGGCGAACAAACTAATACGCCGAGAATGTTCGGGTTGGATGCATGGAACGTAGTCGTGCGGCTTGCGGGGGAGCGTCAGTGCGATGCGCTTAAGTACGAGAATGCTCCTGTACTTAAACGATTGTGGCGGCAGTTGCAGGGGAAGTCGCGGGCGTTCGGGTCGTCCTGCTATCGAGAGCGAGGCATGCGCTTCGACAAGCAAATGTTGCAGGTCAGGGGTGATGCCTACATGATGGGCTTCTGGCAGAGTTATAGGTACTTTGAGGAGTGCTCCCACGTGATCAGGGAAGAGTTTACACCTCGACGTGATCTCTCGCCGGCAACGACCGCTCATCTTACTGAAATTACGGCAGCGAACGCAGTGAGCATTCATGTGCGGAGGGGCGATTACGTCTCCAATCCAACTGCGAACACATTCCACGGGACTTGTGATCTGCAGTACTATCGAGATGCAATTCAGGCAGTCGAAAAACGGGTCGACGAACCGCGGTTTTTTGTCTTCAGCGACGACCTTGAATGGGCCAAGGTCAACCTCGACTTCATTGCCCCGGCGACATTCGTGGAATTTTCCGAGCCCGTTCACGATGTTGAGGAAATCCACTTAATGAGCCGCTGCAAACACAACATCATCGCGAATAGTTCGTTCAGCTGGTGGGGGGCATGGCTGAATGATCATCCGAATCGAATTGTTGTTGCACCAAAGCGGTGGTTCCGTGATCCAAAGATCGATACCAGCGATTTGATCCCGCCCGATTGGTTAAGGCTGTAACACTGTTGACCGCTTTGGGTTCACGGCCGATGGATCCCATTCACGCCAGTCAGGGAGTATGATACGTGGCGGACGCTTGCCCTGAAGTGCGGCCCCGAGGCATCGGATGCCGACTTCGACCGCTGCACGGATGTTGGTAGAACTCAGCGGCGCATGTGCCGCCTGACTGCGCCAATAGTTCCATGCCGTCTGATAGTAGCCGCTTCGTGCTGCGCGGCGTGCCCATCTGTGTGACGCAAGAGCCCGTTTCTGCTGGCTCGTTCGTGCTGTACCTCGGCCTGCTGCACTCGGTGTCATTCCGCGTTCCTCGTGGGCTGCTGCCAACAACTTCTTCATGACCTGCGCCTGCAAATCACCGCGAGTCGAGCAGACGCTCCGATCGTGCATTCGATATTTCAGCAATACGCGCGGAACGGTCTTTAAGACCCCTTTCCGTGCTAGTCGTAGCCAAAGATCCGCATCTTCGACCCACTCGAACTCCTGACGGTACATTCCAACACCAATGACGGCATCACGACGCATGACGACCGTGGGGTGATTTATGGTGTTTTTTCCAACCAGCAGTTGATCCTCAATTTCCGAGTGGTTCGTTGGTCCACACTGCACGCCGATCGGCAGGCCGGCGGCGTCCATGCACACCATATGACTGGAAAGAACCAACGTATCCGGGTGCCTCGTGACGAACTCCCACTGAACGGCCAATCGTTCCGGAAGGGCGATGTCATCCGCGTCCATTCGCGCAATCCACGCTGCGCGTGCTTCACGAATGCCACGATTCAGCGATGCCACGATTCCGGCATTCGGCTGGTGGAAAATACGGAATCGCTGATCGAACGCCGCAAACTGCTCAAGAATCTCACCGCTGCCGTCGTATGACCCATCATTTATGCAAATGCACTCCCAGTCAGCCAACGTCTGCCATCGGAGGCTTGCCATCGCCTCGCGCAAGTATTCCTCACCGTTATAAACCGGCAGCACGATACTGAAGCGGGGGCCTGCCATCGTCTCTTTGCACATTTTTCAACGATCCGACAGAAACCACATTCTTCATATCTCTACCAGCGGCCACAATGCCAATACTGCTCACCGACCGCCGACGGCCCCCTTCGATACCTGCAAAAGCGTTCTTGCCACTTCATTTTTGTGGATGCTAGCATCCTCTGATGCAGGCCGGCAGCCTGACGCGTTCGTCCTGAACCCATTTTGCGAACTGCTACTCCCGTCCGCCTACTCGGGCAAGAGCCTCATGCGTGTCAACGTTCTCGTCGTTGCGACGAATAAGTACATCCAATTCCTCGAGGGGCTGCTCGACTCCATTTCTTTGATGTTCTTGTGCGATGAGCAGGTGTCGATAAGCGTCTTCACCGACCGCATCGATGACGCCAAGGAAATGCTCCGAGGCAGGCCTTACGAAGAGAAGGTGCGTTTGCTCCGCATCGAGCATCGGCCGTTTCCGTATCCAACGCTTTACCGCTTTCATTTTTTCAATCACTACGAGTCAGTTCTGCGAGGCACGGCAGACCATCATTTTTACATCGATGTAGACAGTGTTTTCGTCAAGAAGGTAGCGGCAACGGATGTCATCAGCAACAGCACCGCGGTGCAGCATTGTGGCTATGTCGGTAGGCGAGGGACGTACGAAAAGAACCGTCGTTCAACGAGTTACGTTCGGCGAAACGAAGGCACCGTTTACTATGGCGGCGGTTTCTGGGGCTTCGCCGACGAGAAGTTTTGGGAGTTCACCCACAACGCGGCGAAGATGATCGACGACGATGCGGCTCGTGGAATCACTCCTCGGTGGCACGATGAGTCGGTGCTGAATCGCTACCTGATCACAAACCCGCCGAGTAAAGTGCTCACGCCGTCGTTCCATTGGCCGCAGAACCACACTGAGATCTTCCAGCACTGGGCGTCGCAGGGATGCGATTTCGAGTGCGTTCTGATGCTCCTCGACAAGAACCATGCCGCCGTTCGTGGATGAGGCGGACTTCACACTTCAACGCTGCCACTGAAATGCAGAAGTACCATGCCGGTCCGCACAAGCGACTGCCTCCGCTCCCAGTCATCAGCCGAACGCAAGCGGCTTCGGTGTGAGCTGCGAGAGTCACGATAGGCCACACAATGCACGTTTGCTTTTTCAGTTTGGCAAAGGGCTGGGGCGGCGGTGAACTGTTGCTGTCGTATCTGATCGAGGGCCTTGGCGTACTCGGGGTCGAGACATCAATCATCACGCGGAAAGGGAGCCCGATGTCTGCCTGGGCCGCGCGGCGTGACATTCCGCGTCGCTTTGAGGTCACGGGCAGAGGGCTCTGGCCCCGCGATCTGTGGATTGTCCGCGCCTGGCTTCGGGAAATCACCCCAGACATTCTGGTGTTGAACGATCCTCACGCGATCACGAGTGGAGGCATAGCGTCGTGGCTTCTGGGCATCCCGCGGCTCGGGATCCGTCACACGATCTTTCGCGTCAGTGCCAGGAAGCACCGCTTGCTCACTGACCACATCGTCTGTGTCTCGAATGCTGCTCGTGATGCATGTCTGGTAGTTGGCGTGCCAATGAAAATGACCACAGTCATTCATTGCGGCCTGCCTACGCCCGAAGTCCCTCCCGACCACGTTGAGGCAATCCGTTGCATGTTCAGAACTGCCACGGCCAACTCGGATGGTGAATCACCAGCACGCCATCTCCTTGCCGTTGGCAGTCTGATTCCTGTGAAAGGCTTTGATACGACCATTCAGGCGGTTGCACAAGGAAAACGTCGTGGGAAGAACTGGCACGTCTGGCTTGCGGGAGAAGGTCCGGAACGCTCGGCCCTGACTCGCCTGGCAGCCGATCTGAAAATCGCCGAGCGTGTGCACTTCCTGGGATTCCGAGATGACGTCGTTGCACTCATGGCTGCAGCCGATGCCTTCGTGTCCTGTTCACGAAGTGAAGGCCTCCCTTTGGTGCTCGTCGAGGCACTGCAGATTGGGTGCCCGATAGCGTCCACGCCGGTTGGCGGCTGTCACGAGGCACTGAAAGTCGATGAATCTGGCACAAGTCCATTTGCGGAAATCTTTCCTCCGGACTGCATTGATGAAGCGTTCACCGCTCTTGAGCGAGCGACTCAGCAGGACTCCACAACGCAAGGCCGCCGCGAGGCCGCTCGCCAGTGGGCCGCCGAGACTTTTTCGCAGCAGAGCATGGCACGGCGACATCTTGCGCTATATGAGAAACTCCTCCGCGGCCAGAGGGCCGATGGCGTTCGAGAGTAGCTTCTCGATCCGGGAGCCGGACTCGGCAAGAGTGCGGCTGAAGATGACGCACTGCTAGGCGGCTTGCTTCACGGCATAGGTGCCGTGAGTTTGCAACGTATGTTCCCTGCGCGCCAACGCAAGGTCTGCATCGACCATCATTTCCACGAGTTGCGTGAAACTTGTCCGGGGTTCCCAGCCGAGAGCATGCCGGGCTTTTGTATTGTCTCCCAACAACAAATCGACTTCCGCCGGCCTGTAATACCGCGGGTCAACTTCGACATAATCCCTGTAGTCGAGACCCAGTCGAGAGAAGGTCTTCTCGCAGAATTCCCGCACTGAGTAGAGCTCGTTGGTCGCGACGACATAGTCGTCGGGCGTATCCTGCTGCAGCATCAGCCACATCGCTTCGACATAGTCGCCCGCATAGCCCCAGTCGCGCTGCGCATCGAGATTGCCAAGAAAGAGCTTCTTCTGCAGGCCACATTTGATCCGGCCTGCCGCTCGGGTGATCTTCCGCGTCACGAACGTCTCACCGCGCCGGGGGCTCTCGTGGTTGAAGAGGATTCCGCACGAGGCGTGCATGCCATAGCTCTCGCGGTAGTTGACCGTGATCCAATGGGCATACACTTTCGCAACACCGTAGGGGCTGCGAGGATAAAAGGGAGTTGATTCTTTCTGGGGCGTCTCGACGACCTTGCCAAACATCTCGGAGCTCGACGCCTGGTAGAAGCGAATCTGCTCGCCCGTCTCATCCTGTACGTCGCGAATCGCCTCGAGCAGCCGCAAGGCACCGACGGCGGTGGTGTCGGCCGTGTAGGCCGGCTGATCAAAACTCACCCGCACATGGCTCTGAGCCGCCAGGTTGTAGACCTCGTGTGGCCGAATCTCCCGCAGGAGCCGCATCAGGCCGTTGCCATCGGAGAGATCACCGTAGTGCAGATGGAGCTGCGGTGGCTCCCCGAAGATCAGGTGCTCGATTCGCTGGGTGCCAAACGTGCTTGACCGACGCCGCAGGCCATGTACCTCGTAGCCCTTCGCCAGCAAAAACTCAGCCAAGTACGAGCCATCTTGGCCCGTCACGCCCGTAATCAATGCACGTCGTCGCATGGTGCCTCCCTGTCACAAGAGCAGACTTTTCAAACTGCCCAAAATGCCGCATCCTTGCAGCCTTCGTAGGCGGATCGTAGCAACGTCCCCCCCTTACGAAAACAGCACTTTACGCGGCAAATGAGCCGCACAAACGACCCAGTTTCGTGCACAGCCACGCGGTCACGAATCGCCTGGCTGCTTTCCAGCGGAACGGGCACTTCGCAAACAAGGCCGCCGCTGTTTCAGTCGCTCCCTGCGCACGGAGCGCATCGATCAAGTCATAGGAGTCGACGCCGCCGCAGCACGATACGGGCAGGTCGGTGATGATCGCCCGCAGTTCCGTCGGCTCGAGCACACGGGCGAAGTTGAATAGGCCATGAAAGCCGAAGGCCTTGTGCCACGGCGTCCGCTCGACGGCGAACCGCTCGGCTATCTCAGCCGGTGCAAATCGGATTCCAAACTGCTGCTCAAGTAGCTGCCGATTCGTGACACAGATACAACGGTCTTCGGGATGATGAATCGTTATTTCCGTGCTCTGCATCGCTTCAAGGAGCCGCCGCGATCTCAAGGAAAAGCCGCCATTGCCGACGGGCGTCTCTGGAAACTGCGGCCAGACCGCCCCGATGTAGTCATAGGCAAGGAACGCCTGGTCCCAGCATTCCTGGTGGAGAATGAAGCCGTCCCATTGCACGATGAGCACGTGCGATCCCTCGACATGCGGTGTGATACCTTTCAGCATCACCTCCGAATAGTCATGAGTCGTCGCCATCGGTGGGCATTGCACATACTCGATTCCCGGCTCACGTGTGGCCACCGCATCGACATCGGTCATCAGCACTGCCTTGGCAAACCGAGCATGTTGCAGGCACCGTTTGAGAGCCCAGGTCGCCAATGCCGGTGCGCGGGAATCGACACACAGCAGTGTGACGTTGGTGAGGTCAAGCATCGTGGCCTGACCTCCCCGCTCTCGCTGGTTCGCTGAGCGTCTGATAGATCGCTGCATAGCGGCTGGCGGTTTTGGCCCATGAAAATGTCATCGCGTGGTGGCAGACTTTCTCGCTCCAACCAACACTCGCTCTCGCAGTGCTCAGCGCCGCCCGCACGGTGTTGGCCATTTCCACCGGCTCAAACGACTCAAAGAAAAACCCATGCTCCCCCGCGATCTCCGGGAGGCTCGTACACCGCGACATGACAACAGGCTTGCCGCACTGCATCGCCTCCAGCACCGGGAAGCCAAAGCCTTCCGCGAGCGACGGAAAGAGAAAGGCCTCGCAGTTTTCATACAGCCACTGCCGATCGCCATCGGATACTTCGCCCGGCATGAAGACGCGGCTTTCGAGCCCACGGGCGGTGATTTCCTGTTCGATCGAGGCTCCGTATGGCGTTGCCTTCTTGCCCGCGATCACGAGCCTCGTATCCGGCATCGCGTCGATCATGCCGATGAGCACACGAAAGTTTTTGTGGGGCAGACAGTTGCCCACCGTGAGGAAAAAGGGCCCTGGCGACAGAAAGGATGGCCGCGTTGTGGAGGCTTTGGGCGGCTCCACCAGACCAAGCGGAACGACATGAACCGGCCGGTCGCCCACGTCGAGAAACGCCCTCACCTCATCGGCCACATAGACAGAGTCGGTCGCGATCGCACAGGACCGATCCACAAGCCGCTGCACAGCGGCAAGCTTGCGACAGTGGCGACCCGACAGTGGCTGCTGCGCCACGTTGCCAGCGTCATCGTGCAAAAAATTCAGATCATGGATCGTCAGGAGCACAGGAACCCTGGAATCAAACGGCAGATACTTCGCCGCCTGATGGGTGGTGTGCCAGAGGGCGAGATCCGACCGCGGCAGCAACGGCTCCACCAACGGCCGCACGAATCGTCGCAAGCCTTCCTTTTTCCATTCGGCGACTGCGATCTGCTCAAACCCACCAGCGGGGAAATACCGCTCGCACCCGTCGGGCAGGAAAAATACCGGCTCAAAGCGACCCGGGGCCAGCGAGAGAATCTCCTGCGCCAAGTGGGGCGAAAACCGACCGAGCCCGGTGTTGATATGACGGAGCTTCTCCAGGTCGATCGCGATGCGGGGCACGGCAGCCATAAAAAAAGGCTACCGAATGCGGGTTTTTTGCAGGAATGGCAGATCGCGGTTTGGGAAGGCGACAGGCAAGGCCGATGGGTGACAGGCTGAAGCCTGTCCTACTCTGGGGCGGGAGGTGCGGGGCTTTTGGTAGCCGGGGGTTCGTGCCATATTGACGGCCTCCCGCCACGAAAGGCTGCCCATGAAAATCCACGAATATCAGGCCAAAGACCTGCTCCGGGCCGCCGGCGTGCCCGTGCTCGCCGGGAAAGTCGCCCGCACCCCCGACGAGGCCGCCGCCGCCTTCACCGCTCTCGGCACACCCGTCTGCGCCGTCAAGGCCCAGATCCATGCCGGTGGCCGCGGCAAGGGCAAGGTGAAGGGCTCCGAGCAACGCGGTGTGGAGCTCGCCAAGACCGCCGACGACGCCAAGCGGATCGCCACCGGCCTCCTCAACAACACGCTCGTCACAATCCAGACCGGCCCGGAAGGACAGGTCGTGCGGCAGGTGTTCGTTGAAAGCGGCTGCGCGATCGACCGCGAACTTTATTGCGCGATCCTCGTCGATCGGGCCGCGGGCTCGCCTGTGCTCATCGCCAGCACCGCCGGCGGCATGGATATCGAAGAAGTGGCCGCCAAGACGCCGGAGCTGATCCTCGCCGAGCCCTTCGACCCCGACCGCGGCCTCGCCCCCTACCAGACCCGGCTCCTCGCCTCGAAGCTCAATCTCCCCACCGCCGCCTGGCGGCATGCCGACACCTTCTTCCGCAAGCTCTGCCAGGCGTTCGTCAATCTCGACGCCTCGCTGCTCGAGATCAATCCGCTCGTGCTCACGAAAGACGGCACGCTCGTCGCCCTCGATGCCAAGATGACGTTCGACGACAACGCCCTCTTCCGCCACAAAGACATCACCGCCCTCCGCGACGAAGCCGAGGAGGAGCCGGCCGAGACACGGGCCGCTGCCGCCGGTCTCTCCTATGTGAAGCTCGACGGCACGATCGGCTGCCTCGTCAACGGCGCCGGCCTCGCCATGAGCACGATGGATCTCGTGAAGCTCCACGGCGGCGAGCCGGCCAACTTCCTCGACGTGGGTGGCGGGGCTGACGTGAATCAGGTCACGGAAGCCTTCCGGATCATCCTCTCCGACAAGAATGTGAAGGCGATCCTCGTCAACATTTTTGGCGGCATCATGCGGTGCACGACGATCGCCAACGCCCTTGTGGAGGCCTCGAAGACCGTCGGCTTCACCGTGCCACTGGTGGTGCGGCTGGAAGGCACCGAGGTGGAGCAGGGCAAGAAAATCCTCGCCGAAAGCGGCACCAGCATCATTACCGCCGACGGCCTCACCGACGCCGCCAAGAAGGTCGTCGCCGCCAGCAAGGCCTGATAAGAAGCGGAACCACAACTCACCCCAGGAAGCCCGGAGCGGAAGCGACGGGACCTGCAGAAAAAACGCTGCAACGCTCAATCAATCAACGAAGGAACATCTCATGAGCATCCTTGTCAACCGCGACACCCGCGTGATCTGCCAAGGCATCACCGGCAAGGTCGGTGAATTCCACACCCGTGGCTGCCTCGACTACGGCACCCGGATGGTGGGCGGCGTGACGCCGGGGAAGGGGGGCGAGACCGTCGCCGACCTGCCCGTCTTCAACACCGTCGCCGAAGCCCGTGACGCCACCGGCTGCAACGCCACGATGATCTTCGTGCCGCCCCCGTTCGCCGCCGACGCGATCCTCGAGGCCGTGGCTGCGGGCATCGAACTGGTCGTGGCGATTACCGAGGGGATCCCGGTGCTCGACATGGCCCGCGTGCTGCCCGTTGTGAAGGACTCCGGGAGCCGACTGATCGGCCCCAACTGCCCCGGCGTGATCACGCCGGCCGAATGCAAGATCGGCATCATGCCCGGCTACATCCATACGCCCGGCCATGTGGGCGTGATGAGCCGCTCGGGCACGCTCACCTACGAAGCCGTCTGGCAGCTCACGCAGCTCGGCCACGGCCAGAGCACCTGCGTCGGCCTCGGTGGCGACCCGCTCGTCGGCTCGAGCTTCATCGACATCCTCGAGCTCTTCCAGAACGACCCAGATACGCACGCCATCCTCATGATGGGTGAGATCGGCGGCTCGGCCGAGGAAGAGGCCGCGGAATATGTGAAGCACCACGTCACCAAGCCGGTGGCAGCATTTATTGCCGGCCGCACGGCACCGCCGGGGAAGCGGATGGGCCACGCGGGCGCGATCATCTCCGGTGGCAAGGGCACGGCCGAGGCGAAGCTCGAAGCTCTCCGCGATGCAGGGATCGAAATCGCCGAGAGCCCGGCGGACATGGGGGCGGCCCTGGTGCGCGCGATCGAGCGGCGAACATGAAGATCGATCTATTCATCCCCTGCTTCGTCGATCAGATGATGCCGCGGGTGGGGCTGGCGGTGGCGACGGTGCTCGAGCGGCTCGGCCACGCGTGCGAGTTTCGCGCGGCGCAGACCTGCTGTGGGCAGCCGAGTTTCAATGCCGGCTATTGGGACGAGGCCCGCGAGGTGGCGATCCGTGCCGTGGCGGTCTTCGACGGCGCTGATGCGGTCGTGGGCCCGAGCGGCTCGTGCGTCGCCATGATGCGGGTGTTTTATCCGCAGCTGCTCGAGGGCACGCCCCATGAGACGGCCGCCCTCGATCTGGCCGCACGGACGTTTGAGTTTGGCGAGTTCCTCGTCAAGAAGCTGGGGGTCACCGACGTCGGCGCTCGGTTTCCACACCGGGTGACCTACCACGACGGCTGCCACGGCCTCCGCGAACTGCGGGTGAAAGACGAGCCACGACAACTGCTGCGGGCGGTTCGCGACCTGGAGCTGGTCGAGTGCGACGAGCCTGAAAGCTGCTGCGGCTTTGGCGGCCTTTTCAGCGTGAAGTTTCCGATGATCTCCACGGCGATGGCGGAGGTGAAGGGGGGTTCGCTGGCCCGCACCGGCTGCGACTACATCGTGTCGAGTGATCCCAGCTGCCAGCTCCAGCTCGATGGGTGGCTCTCGCGCAACGGCCGCCCCGACGGCGGCACGCCGCCCCGCACGATCCATCTCGCCGAAGTGCTGGCGGGCGCGGAGTGACACGCTGCGATTCGGCGTGTGCGGAACCCAGGCCTCGAGCGCATCCGACTTACGTGTATCGCCGGCTCGAGGGCGGCAAAAGTCGCCGCTTCGCGGTCTTTCAGATTGTCGCGGGGCGAGGATACG
>JAQBZA010000385.1 GCA_027622795.1 Planctomycetota bacterium
CATCTTCGGTGGCCTCCTCGCGGATGGCGTCGAGCACGTCGTCGTGGGTGACGATCCCGACGAGCCGGTTGTGGTCATCGACCACCGGCACGGCGAGGAAGTCGAAGCGGGCCAGCTTCTCGATGGCCGCCTCGCTCGGGTCATCCACCCGCACGCCGATCACGTCGCGCTGCATTAGGTCGGAGACGAGCGCCGTCGGCTTGGCCAGAATCAGATCCCGCAGCGACACGAAGCCGACGAGTTTCCGCTCGGCATCGAGTACATAGATGTAGTAGATCGATTCGCTGTCGGGTGCCTGGGAGCGGAGGCGGGTGATCGCCTCGCCGGCTGTGATGTTCGCCGGCAGGGAGGCGTATTCGGTCGTCATCAGCGATCCCGCCGACCCCTCCGCACACGAGAGAAGCATGCGGATGTCGTGCCGCTCCGCCTTGGCCACCAACGGCAGGATGTCTTCCACAAACTCGGGGTCGAGTTCGCGGAGGAGATCGTCGCGGTTGTCGGCTGCCATCCATTCCAGGAGCGGGCCGATATGGGCCCGATCGGCCATCTCGATCAGTTCCACCTGTCGCCCGAGCGGATAGTAGGGGAAGATTTCGGCCTGGAGTTCGACCGGCACCGCATCGAGCACCTGCCAGATCTCGCGGTTGTCGAGCCCCTCGGTGAATTCGGCGACCGTGGCGGGATGGAGTTCTTCGGCCACCTCGCGGAGGCCGGCTGTGTCACCCTCGGTGAGCATCACCCGCAATTCGGGGATGAGGATGGGATTGGCGGTGACCATGGGAGGCGGTCGAGGCGGTGGAAGGGGTCTATACTGCGAGACGATTCGGAGTCTCGTAGCCAGTATGCCATGAAACCCTACCCTGTCGAACGTGTGCCAACCATCATGATCAGTCGAGCCGCGGCCGTGGTGCCGTTGGTCTTCGGATTATGTTTTCACGGGGCTGCCAGTGCAGGAGAGGCCAGGGCCGCGGAGGGAGATTTCGCCAGCGGTCTCCAGCGTCTTCTCTCCCAGCCCTATCTGCCCCCTGACTTCGATCAAGAGGTATTCGACGAGTTGTGGACGACCTGGGAAGAGCCGTTGCGGTCGCGGGCGGCCGCGGCCCCCGTCGAAGAGCGGCGGCTAATGGCGATGGAGCGGTATGGGATGCTGCCGCGGCCGAACGATCCGGCCCGGCCAATGCAGTATGTGGTGGGGCCCGATGGCCGGTGGGCGATGAACTGCCTGGCCTGTCATCAGGGGCAGGTGGGGGGGCGGATGATACCCGGGCTGCCCAACTCGAACTATGCGCTCGAGACGCTGACCGAGGAGGTGCGGCTGGTGAAGGTGCGGCAGCGGAAGGCCTTTGGACACATGGACATGGGGTCACTGCTCTTGCCACTGGGCACCACCAACGGCACGACCAACGCCGTGATGTTCGGTGTCGCGCTGATGCGGCATCGCGATGCCGATTTGAACATTGTGACCCGGCCCCCGCGATTCGATCTCGTGCATCACGACATGGACGCACCGCCCTGGTGGCACTATTCCAAGCGGAAGACGCTCTACGCCGACGGCTTCGCCCCCAAAAGCCACCGGATGCTGATGCAATTCCTGCTTGTGAAGGAAAACGGTCCTGAGAAGTTTCAGGAGTGGGAAGACGGCTTTCGCGACATCGAGGCCTGGATTGAGTCGCTGAAGGCTCCACGGTGGCCGCATGCAATCGATGCCGCGGTCGCACGGGAAGGGGAGCAGGTGTTTCGGCGAAACTGTGCCGAGTGCCACGGTACATATGGCCCTGATGGATCGTATCCCGACCGCGTGATCCCGATCGACGAGGTCGGCACTGATCGTGTGCGGCTCGATTCACTCACGGCGCAGGAGCGGGCGGATCTCAACGGCAGCTGGTTCGGTCATCATGGCCGTGACGCTGAGGGTGCGCGCGATCGCGAGTCGCCGGCGGGGTATGTGGCGCCGCCCTTGGACGGCATCTGGGCATCGGCACCCTATTTCCACAACGGTTCTGTTCCTACGCTCTGGCATGTGCTTCATCCAGCCGCCCGCCCCGTCATCTGGAAGCGGACGCCGGCAGGCTATGACGAGCAGCATGTCGGCCTCGAGATTGAGGCCGCGGAAGAGATGCCGCCCGGCAGGCTCATCGCGGCCGAGCGTCGCCGCTGGTTCGATACCCGCCAGCCGGGCAAGTCGGCCTCCGGCCATGATTTTCCCGATGCTCTCACGGATGCGGAGAAGAAGGCCGTGCTTGAATACCTCAAGCAACTCTAGGCACCTGCTACACTGCGGGCTCCCCGACAGGAGATCACCGATGACTCAGCTTGAAGCCGCTCGCGCCGATCAGATCACGCCCGAAATGAAGTTTGTCGCCGACCGCGAGGATCTTCCCGAGGAGTTGATCAGGAGCGAAGTGGCCCGGGGGCGGATGGTGATCCCGGCCAATACGGTGCATCTCACGAAGAAGCTCGAGCCGATGGCGATCGGCATCGCGGCCCTCACGAAGATCAACGCCAACATTGGCAACTCGGCCGTCACCAGCGACCAGCAGACAGAACTCGAAAAGCTTCACATGGCCGTCCATTACGGTGCGGACACGGTCATGGATCTTTCCACCGGCAAGGATATTGACACAATCCGGCAGGCGATCATCGATGCCTCGCCGGTGCCGATTGGCACAGTGCCGATCTACCAGATGCTCGAGGAACTCGGTGGCGACATCGACGACATGAAGCCGCAACACTTCCTCGACATGTGCGAGAAACAGGCGAAGCAGGGTGTCGATTACATGACCGTGCATGCCGGGCTGCTGCAGGAGCATCTGCACCTGACCATGCACCGCATCACCGGGATTGTCAGCCGCGGTGGGTCATTGATCGCCCGCTGGATGATGACCCACCGGCAACAGAATCCGCTCTACACCCACTTCGAGGATCTCTGTGACATCTTCCGGCAATACGACGTCACGTGGAGCCTCGGCGACGGCCTGCGGCCCGGGAGCATCGCCGATGCCAGCGACCAGGCCCAGTTTGCCGAGCTGCACGTGCTTGGCGAGCTTACCCGGCGGGCCTGGGCCAAGGGCTGCCAAGTGATGGTCGAGGGGCCGGGGCATGTGCCGATGGACCAGATCGACATGAACGTGAAGCGGCAGATGGAGGAATGCAACGAGGCGCCTTTCTATGTGCTCGGACCACTCGTCACCGATATTGCCCCCGGATATGACCATATCACGAGTGCGATCGGTGCGGCCCTGGCTGGCTGGAGCGGCGCAGCGATGCTTTGTTATGTGACGCCGAAGGAGCATCTTGGTCTGCCCGATGCGGAGGATGTGCGGCAGGGCGTGATCGCCTACAAGATCGCGGCCCATGCGGCCGATCTCGCTCGGCACCGCAAGAATGCCCGCGTCCGGGATGACGCCTTGTCACGGGCCCGGTTTTCGTTTGACTGGAACGAGCAGTTTCGGCTCGCGCTCGATCCCGAGACCGCCCGGCGGTATCACGACGAGACGCTGCCGCAGGACACCTTCAAGAGCGCCCACTTCTGCAGCATGTGCGGCCCGAAGTATTGC
>JAQBZA010000386.1 GCA_027622795.1 Planctomycetota bacterium
GAAACGAACACCACGGAGCGGTCGCCCCACAGCACGGATGCTGCCGAGGGACCTCCCCCGGGCATGGCTCTCTTCAAGCTTTTGCGGTTGGCTCAGGCCTTCGTCACGATGCCGAGCCGCACCAGTTGCGGCAGGCTTGTCTTCACAAAGGCATCGCACGCCTGCTCCACAAGCTGCAGCCGCTCGGCTGCGTCGGCCACTGGCTTGCCCTCTTTCTGCAGCGACCGGCCGCTCTTGGCGAGCCGCTCATCGACGCGAGCCACGAGCCCCGCGCTCCCCTGCTCCAACAGCTCATGGAGAATCGCAGCATCAAAGTCGCCCAATGAGTGGCCCGTGCCGGTCGTACCGCTGGCCAGTGCCACGGGCCTGCCCCCAAGCGCGTCGGTGGCGAGAATTGCCCGATTGAACGGGCTGGCGAGCGAAACTGTTGCCGAAACATGAGCGGACTGGCTTATGACGGGCCCAGCCGCCACGTCAAAAAGCCCCATCGCCACTCCGGCATCGACCGCCCGCGCGAGATCGGCGGGCGGCGTGCCTGCCAACTCCTTGACGGCGGCAAGTTCCGAGAGCCGAAGGCTACCAGCGGAAAGCGCATCGAGCAGCGCCTGATAGACCGGCCCTTGCACGGTCGAGGTGACCACGCCCAGATTCACCTGATACGGCAGCGTGATGCCCGGCCGGCTCACATGAAAATAGAAGTCATCAGCCTCCCGCAGTCGGTCCGCCACCTCGGGCATCACCTGCGGCGCCTTCGCGTAGACGTCCCAACGAAAGGCCGTGTTCGCGCAGAAATCTTTGTGAGCCTCGGTGACGAGCCGATTGCTCGTCGTGCGGAAGAGCTCCTGAAACTCCGGCCGCACGCAGAGATCCCAGAAGTTTGTGAACACCGGCAGGCTGCCGACAAACGCCAGCCCGGCAGTTCCGAACATCCCGGCGACGTCGGAAAAATAAAAACTGGTCCAGTGCTCGTTGAGATATTCGTGGGCCAGATAACGAACGTCTTGCTTGAGCAGGCCGTCGACATAGGCCGCTGCCCGCGGGTTATCGATGAAATACTTGGCCTGCTTGTCGCGGATATAGACAAGATAGGCGAGGGCATCCCGCATCCGTTGCAGGCTGTCCCCCTGCCGGAGAGCGGCGTATTGCCGCAGGATGCCGCGGATCGGCTGGAGGTGGGCCCAGCCTGGCATGGCGTTGTAGCTCACCAGGAGCAGGCCACCGGGAGCGAGCCGCTCCTTGGCGATCGCGAGAATCTGGTCCCGCACGTCCTGCGACACCCAGCTGAAGACACCATGCAGCGCGATGAACTCAAACTGGCCGAGGTCATTCGGCAGCTGACCGAAGTCGGCCGTGAGCACCCGCGCATTGGAGAGCTGGCCGGCGGCGATCTCCTTCTCCACGATCGCCGTATGCTCAGGGTTCACATCGACGCCGACAAACTCACCCTGCGGATTGGCGGCCGCCAGCGTCGTCAGGGCCCGACCGAGGCCGCAGCCGAGTTCGAGATAGCGAAAGCCCTGTGATACCGCCGGCGGCTTCACCCGGTTGAGCGTGGCCACATACCGCATGGCGACGGGGGCCATATTGGGATAGAAGCCGGGGATGTAGGAGACGTCGGTGATATAGCCTTCAGCTGGCGCCGCCATGCGAGTGTTCCCATAGGTTCGACAAGCCATTGCCCGACTACTGTAACTCACAGCCGCAGAGAAAACGGAGGGCAGCCCCTTGCCCGGCCCCTCGCAGAAGCCATGCACGACTTACTTCGGCTCACACGGCCGACAGTAAAGCATGTTAGCGTCGAAGCCGCAGGTTTCCGGGCCGAGCGAGGTGTCGGCGGCGCGGAGGTCGCTGTCGGCCCGCCAGAATTCCTGCCGGGCCATGATCTCCAGGAGCGAGGCGTCGAACTTCGTCTGCTCGCGGAGCGTCACACGGAGCACGTCGCTGCGGCCCAGCCGGAGCTGCTCCCGCTCGGCGCGGGCCACGAGCGTCGCCAACTCGACCTGATCCGAGACCTGTTCGTAGAACGCGTAGGCCCGCTCCAGCAACGAATAAGCGTCTTGCACTTCGGCGCGGATCTGGTCTTCGGCATACTGCAGTTGCTTGTCGAGCTGCACGAGTTGCGAATGAATCGCCTGCAGGCGGCCGCGGGCATCACGGCGTTGGGCCGGCATCTGGAAGACAAGCGCTGCCTCGAGCACCTGGCGATCGAGGCCGTTGACTCCTGAGAGCGAACGCTTGCCGAAGCCGGCATCTTGATTGCCGACGATCTGGGCGTCGAGGCCGGGGAGCGTCTGGTTGTGGGCGAGCCGACGATCGACCAACAGCCGCTCCCGCTGCAGGGCCAGCCGCTGAAACTCGGGCCGCCGTGCCAGAGCCCGTGAGAGCGACTCCTGAAACATCGCTGCCGTTGGCTCCACGGGCTGGGGGGCCGGCCGGAGTCGCTTCTTCCCCGCGATCAGCGGCTGGCCGCTCTCATCGCGATGAAACAGCGACAGGCCGATCGCCGCTTCCTGCACGCTGCGATCGGCCTTCACGACCAAACCCTGCCGAAGGGCGATGTTTTGCTGATTGTCGAGCCGCTCGATGTTGGCGATCGCCCCGCCTTGCACCCGCAGGGCTAGCTCGAGGTCGCGTTCCGCCGCGAGATCCACCAGGTACTCGGCAGCCGTACGCCGCTCGCCACTGCCAAGCCAGTTCCAATACGACCGGGCCGCGGCCCGCATGTAGTCGAGCCGACTCCGCTCGATGGCCGGCTCAGCCAACGAGATGTCAATCTGGGCGCGGGCCCGGCCGGCCCGCGCCGCGTCAATGTCGCGGTTTTTCGCGAGGGGCACGGTGAGGCCGCCACGGAATTCGCCCGCGTCGGCCGTGAGCTGCTTAAGGTTGTACGTGGGGAACTCACCGAAGCCGGTGCGGTAGCCGCCAAACATGCTGATGCCCCCATAGGGCAGCAGCTGCGCCATGCCGAAGTCGGAGCGATAGTTTTCGTAGGTGCCCGGGGCCAAGGCGTTGCCGGAGCCATTGACATTGGTATCGAAGGCGCCCATCGCGCTGGTCAGTCGACCGGCGGCGATGCCCCGCTCCCGCTCCACGGCCAAGAGCAGCGGATAATGCCGCATCACGCTCTCGAGCACCTCGCAGAGCGTGAGCGGCTGGTCGCGGTTGTCGATGGAGGCGCCCGGGATCACGCCTTCCTCCGGCGGCGGAGGCGGCGCCTGCCCTGGCGGCCGCGGCAGCCGTTCCAAGGGCCGCGGCACCTCCTCGGGGGCCAACGGTATGGCGAGGCCATCGTCATCGGCCGGAGCCGGCAGCGTCTGAAACGACTGCGGCACGATGCTCGGTAGGGCATCCTCGTCGACCTCGTAGCTCGCCATCACCGCCGTCGGTGGCTCAAACAACGCCCACTCTTCGGCATGTGCCGTGGTGCCGAGGAAGACAAACGCGAATCCGATCGCAATCAGGAGCACCAAGGCCTGGAGGGCCGGTTTCTTCTGGCCGGAAGGCCGGCAAGCAAGCCGAGGCCATGGATGG
>JAQBZA010000387.1 GCA_027622795.1 Planctomycetota bacterium
AGCCGGATCGGCACCTACACCGTCATCAGTGAGATTGGCCGTTGTGGCATGGGCAAGGTTTATTTCGGTCGCGACGAGCAGTTGCGGCGTGATGTCGCCATCAAGGTGATGCATGCCCATCGAGCCGACAATGCCTCAGCCCGGCAGCGTTTTCTGCAGGAGAGTTGGGCCACGGCAGCGGTCGATCATCCGCATATCGTGACCATCCACCAGATCGGTGAGCACGATGGGCTCCCCTTCATCGTGATGCAGCGGCTTCAGGGCCGCACGCTCCAGGAATACCGTGAGGAAGCGGGCCGCCTGCCACTCCCGGAATCACTGCGCATCGCCCGCGAGATTGCCACTGGTCTGGCTGCCGCCCACGCCCGCAACCTCATTCACCGCGACATCAAGCCGGCCAACATCTTCCTCGAAGGGCCAGAACGACGGGGGAAGATCATCGACTTTGGCCTGGCCCTCGATGCCGCCGACACCGCCACCAAACTGACCACCGACGGATCGATCGTGGGCACGCCGGCCTACATGTCGCCGGAGCGGGTCAACGAGCAGACGATCGATGCCCAGAGCGACATCTTCAGCCTCGGGGTCATTCTCTACGAGATGCTCAGTGGCCGTTTGCCATTCGAAGGTGATTCACTGGTGAAAACGCTCATGGCCATCGCCGCCGGCGGTGCCACGCCGGTGCATGCAATCTCCCCGGATGTACCGGAACCGGTGAGTGACCTCACCATGCAGCTTATCGCCCATGACAAGGCCGACCGGCCAGCCAGCGCAGCAGCGGTCGCCGACGCGATCGTCCTCCTGCAAAAAGAACTGACTCCTCCGTAGAATCCGCGAACTGGCAGATCCTCGCCTCAAACGTTCGAGGCTCGCCCCTGTCATGAACTCCCGCTCCCGTCATGGCAACAACGATACCTCGCCAGAACTGAGGTCGTAGTAGGCGCCGACGATCTTGATCCTACCGCCTGACTCCATGTTCCGAAGGATCGAACTGCGCTCCCGGATGGTCTCGACGGCCAGGCGGACGTTTTCCCGACAGACGTGGGCCACGTAGGCGGGGTTGTCAGTCGCTTTCGGGCCCTCGAATGGCCTGCCCTTCTCGATGGCCGGTCGAATCTTGGCAAGCATTGGCGTGATATTGCCCACTCGAACGTCATCAATCGCAGCTTTCACGGCACCACAGTGCGTATGCCCGACCACCATGATCAGCTTGGCTCCCGCCACGTGGCAGGCGAACTCCATGCTGCCAAGGATGTCTTCGTTGACAAAGTTCCCTGCCACACGAGCCACAAAGATATCACCGATCCCACGGTCGAAGACATCCTCCACGGGAATGCGACTGTCGAGACAGGAGAGAATCACCGCCTTGGGAAACTGTCCTGCGTAGGCCTCGCGAATTCGCCGCGAGTGGTTCCGCTGGGTGAGGTCATCGGTCACAAACCGCCGATTGCCCGCCAGCAGATCGTCCAGCACCGCCTGGGGCGCGAGGGCGGCCTGCTGCTCCGGCGTGAGAACACCACGCAGCGCCGCCTGCTCCGTGGTCTGGAGTGCTGCCTCTTTGGGCAGAAGATCGTCGGCGAAACACACCCCTGCCCCCCGGGCAGCCATGAGCCACACAAGAACGAGGCTGAGCGACGACGCAAGACCTTGGCGATTGAAGAGCATGATCATCGTGCTTTCCTTTCAAATGGAAGGGTACCGGTTCAGCGATCGAAAATAAGCATGATATACGCGGCGAAAATGATCAGGTGAACGACGCCTTGGAGCAGCGTCGTCCGGCCGGTGGCCAGCGTGATGACACTGGTGATGAGCGTCAGGGACAGCATCACGATGTCGGCCGGCTCGAGCCCCAGTTCGAAGCTCCGTCCGGAGAACAGGCCGATCATCAGCACCACCGGCACAGTCATGCCGATGGTGCTTGTGGCCGATCCGAGCAGAATATTAATTGTTCGTTGTAACCGGTTGTCGAGAGCCGCCCGCAAGGCGCTGACGCCCTCCGGAGCCAGAACCAGCACCGCCACCAGGAAGCCCCCCAGGGCCGGCGGCGCACCGAGCGAATCGACGCCATAATCGACGAGCTTGCCGAGGTTTTTTGCCAGCAGCACGATCGGGGCCATCATCGCCACCAGCAGGATAGCGTGGGTAACTGTAGCGTAGGGTGGCTCTCCATGGTGATGGCCATGGTCGGTTGCCGGAGCGAGGAAAAACGTCGCCTGGCTCCCCGTTTGTACGAGCAGGAACGTGACATAAAGCCCAGCGGACGTGATCAGCAGAAACACCGCCTGCAGCAGTGAGACATTGCCTCCGGGAGCCGAGGTCGTAAACCGCGGCACGATCAGCGTGAGCACAGCCAGCGGCACGAGCACCGCAAGATAGGCGTTGGCACCGGAAAGGTTGTATTCCTGGCGGTGGTGCCGCAGCCCACCCGCCAACAGGGTTCCTCCGAGCATGCCCGTCAGCACGATCATCACGACGGAAAACATCGTGTCACGGGCGAGGCCGGGATGTGCGTTTCCGGAGAGGCTCACGGCAGCGATCATCGCCACCTCGATGCCGATGACGGCGAGCGTGAGGATGACCGTGCCGTAGGGCTCACCGAGACGTTCGGCAAGAGCATCGGCATGGCGGACAACACCGAAGGCAAGCCAGAGAATGACGGCAAACAGCCACCCGAAGAGACCGGCTGCCCACCAGGGATTGCCCAGGTCAGCAAGCCAGGCCTTGCCGAACGCAAAGAACAGTGCGGCAGAGAGAATGCCGGCGAAAAGCCCCGCTTCACTGCTGAGAAAACGGGTGATGCGGTTCATGATGATGCTTTGAATCGCCTTTCCTCTACCCGCCAACCGATGGCCCGAGGGCCTGCCGCACCGCAGCCGCCAGTGTCCCCGTGTCGCCGCCCCACTCGATCGTCGTGCTCTGCTGGGTGGCGAGTTGCTTGAGCTGGGCCGTGCCCGCCGCAAACTCGTCGCTGCCAATGATGAGGGCCGCGGGAAAACCCTTCTTGGCGGCCACCTTGAGCTGCTGGCCGAGCTTCTTGGGCTCGGGGAACAACTCGACGGCGATCCCTCCCTGCCGGAGGGCCGCGGCGACCCTGAGGTAGTCACCGAGATGCTTCTCATCGAAGTAGGCCAGGAACACGTCGGCCGGGGTCTCCACCTGATCGAGTCGGCCCAGTTCCTCGAGGCCGGCCAGAAGCCGGTCGATGCCGAGCGACGCGCCCACGCCCGGTAGTTGCTGCTTGGTGTAAAGCCCGGCCAGATTGTCGTAGCGGCCGCCGGAGCAGATGCTGCCCAGCCCCGGCAGCTCATCGAGAAAACTTTCGAGCACGATCCCGGTGTAGTAATCGAGGCCGCGGGCGATCGATGGATCGATCACCACGCGACCGTCAGCCACGCCCGCCTGCCGCACGCCGTTGATCAGGCCGCGGAGGGCGGCAAGGCCCGCCTCACCAGCCGCGGAGCCGGCGACGAGTGGCTCGAGGGCCACAAGCACCGCCTCGGCATCGCCCGTGAGCTGCGCCATCCCGAGC
>JAQBZA010000388.1 GCA_027622795.1 Planctomycetota bacterium
CGATGATCGCCGAGGCGCCGATGGCCTCCAGCCGTTCCATGATCGCGTGGACGTCGCCCCTCTTCACCATGGCCCGCACCGCACACCATTCCGCGTCCTCCAGCGCCATCACCGTCGGCGAGTTGAAGCCGGGCGTGATCGCCTCAGCCTCCGCCAAGTGACGGCGGGGAAGGGTGTATTCCAGGAGCGACCAGGCACGGGCGATCACGATCCCTTCGAGCCGGCGCACGATCCGATCGGCCAGCGCTGCATGCCGCAGGGCCTGGTTCTGAATAAGGACCGTCTCGTAGCGACCGATTTCATCAAGAACGCGGAGCCGATTGGCGGCCAGCGTGCTGCCCGTCTCGACCAGATCAACGATCGCGTCGGCGACGCCGAGTGAGATCATGATCTCGACGCTGCCCGAGAGATCGACAAAGTGGGCATCGACACCGCGGGCGGCGAGCCACTGCCGGGTGACCCGGGGAAAACTCGTGGCGATTCGCTTGTCGGCCAACTGGGTGGGGTCGTCGATCCCGGACTCATCCGGCACGCAGAGGGCCAGCCGGCATAACCCGACTCCCAGATCGAGCCGGCTCACGAGATCGCAGCCGCTCTCCGCCACCAGGTCGGCCCCCGTGATCCCGAGGTCGATCGCCCCCTCGGCGGTGAGCACAGGGATGTCGTCGGTGCGGAGGAAGGTGATCTCCACCGGCATGTCTTTGCAGCGGGCGAAGAGCGTCCGCTCCGAGCGGCGGAAGGAAAGGCCGGCGTCGTTGAGCAGTTGCGAGGCGATCTCGGAGAGTCGTCCCTTGCTGGGAATGCCGACACGAAGAAGTTCGTCAGACGTTGCTGCGTCGCGGGTCACGTTCATCGCTTGCCTTCCTGGCCTGCCGCGGACGACCGGGAGGCTTTTTCGTCGAGCCCTGAGACACCAAACCGTCGGGCCAGCTCGTCTTCCACCCGTGTAAACGCCACGTCACGAGCGGCCAGGAGCACGAGCGTGTGATAGACGAGGTCGGCAGCCTCGGACACCACGCGATCATCGCTCTCACTCTCGGCGGCGGCGACGAGTTCGCCGGCCTCCTCGGTCACCTTCGCCCCGCTAGCCGCCACACCTCCGGCGAGGAGCCGACTGGTGTAGGATCGATCGGGTTCGCCCCCCTTCCGTGACGCGATTACGCCCTCGAGGCTTTCCAACACTTCGCCCAGCCGCCGCATCAACTGCTCCCGAAATGGCTCTCGACCGACGCCCACGTCTCCATTCCCGGCCAGCCGACCCGGCCGGGCCCTCAACTGTACCATGCGAGAGCGGTGGCGCTGCCGCGGGCGGTGCAATCGCTCCAGTCGACACAGCCGCGCTGACAACGGCCATACCACCTGCCCTCGACACCGACTGCTGGATCCTCTCGGGGCCGACTGCAGCCGGCAAGACGGCCCTCGCCATCGCGATTGCGCGTCGCCTTGATGCCGAGATCGTGAGCGTCGACTCGATGGCGGTCTACCGCGGCCTCGACATCGGCACGGCCAAGCCGACCGCCGAGGAGCGGGCCGCCATGCCGCACCACTGCCTCGATCTGGTGGCTCCAAGTGAGACCTTCAGCGTGGCGCAGTGGCTCGCCGCCGCACAGGAAGCCGTCGCCGCAATCCGTCGCCGCGGGAAGCGGATTCTCTTCGTGGGGGGCACGCCCCTCTATCTCCGCAGCCTCCGCGACGGCCTCGCTCCCGTACCCGCCGAGGATCCTGTCATCCGGCAGCGGCTCGCCGCCGAAGCCGCCGCCATGGGCCCCGCCGCCCTCCATTCCCGTCTGCAGGCCATCGACCCGGCGGCCGGTGCTCGCATCCACCCACACGACGCCAAGCGACTGATCCGGGCTCTCGAAGTGGCGGAAATTGCCGGACGGCCCATGAGCGAAGTCTGGGAGCATGGCAAAACAGACGCCAACGCCGCATCACCCACCTTCACCAGGCAGATGCTTGTCGTCGATCTCCCGCGACGGATCCTCTCCGACCGCATCGACCGCCGCGTCGAAGCCATGTTTGCCGGCGGCATCATCGAAGAGACCGAGGCTGCCATCCGCACGGGCGGCATCGGCCCCACCGCCCGCCAGGCGGCCGGCTACACCGAAGCGATCGACCTCATCGAGGGCCGGCTCTCGCTCGCAGCCGCCATCGAACGGACGAAGACCCGCTCCCGCCAACTCGCCAAGCGCCAGCTCACCTGGCTCCGCAGCTTCAAAGACGCGATCTGGATAACAGGCTGACTGTCTGACTGTCCGTGAGGGGTTGCCCGTGCCACCGAGCCGGCGTAGGAAACCGAGCGCAGCCAGGATGGCGGAAGCGAGGTTTCCTCCGAGCGAACGAAGGGCAGGCGGGCACCGATCCGCCAGAGGCGGATTGGTCGCTGAGTGAGCGTCCGGCGACGTGGCACGGGCAACCCCGAACCTGCGCACACGCTAGCACCCGCCCTGCTAGCACTGGATGTTGTGGTCGGCCGCCCTGCCCACCACAAAATCAGAAAAATCGTTGCAGTCGGTCTTGATCGCCCTATTTTCACGCCCGTTGCCGGTACGTGATGCGGGTCAGTGCCCGCCACGCTCCGGTGACACAGGCTCGAACGACGGAATTGGCCTGGTGCCCCATGCGGGGTGCCGGCCCGGTGCCCGGATGGCACCGACCGCCGGAGAAGTCCTCGAGGATCGAGGGCGAGGCGATCGGAGGCCGTACGGGTGACCGGGGGTCATTGCGACCACCTCGTCGTCGGGCGGGTCGGCAGGGATGCCGGCTCAGACAGCGTGTAGAGGAACCTCATGGCCGCTAAACCCCTCATCGGCATCAATACCGACTTCCGCCCTTCCCGCAAGGAGCATGCAGCGCTTTCATTTGTCGCTGCCGGCTACTACGACGGCATCATCGCTTCCGGCGGCGTGCCGGTGATCGTGCCGCCCCTCGCTGATGAAGACGACATCGTGCGGGTGCTCGACATGCTCGATGGCATGGTGCTCGTGGGTGGATCCGACCTCGATCCGCGGCGTGATGGCTACATGCCGCATCCGTCGGTGCGGCCGATGGATCCGCGCCGTGAGGATTTTGACCGGCTGCTGGCCAAGCACATCTGTGCTCGCCACATGCCGGTGCTGGCGGTGGGAGCCGGCATGCAACTGCTCAACATCACCGAGGGGGGCACGCTCTTCCTCCATATTCCGGAGGATCTGCCAAAGGCGATTCCCCACAAGGATCCGATCGACCAGTCGCACCGCCACGCCCTCCTTGTGGAACGCGGTTCGGCGATGGAGCGGGTCTATGGCGATGGCGAAATCCGCGTCAATAGCATGCACCACATGGCGATCGACGACGTCGCCATGAGTTTCAAGGTGACCGCCAGGGCTCCCGACGGCGTAATCGAGGCGATCGAGAGCGCGGTTGAAAACTGGGTGGTGATCGGCACGCAGTTCCATCCCGAGGCCGAAAGCGCTTCGGCCCTCGATGCGAAGATCTTCGAGGAGTTTGTGATCGGCATCACGGGCGAAGTGCCCGAG
>JAQBZA010000389.1 GCA_027622795.1 Planctomycetota bacterium
ACTGCCGATCGGATACCGCACGAGCTTATAGGTGCGGTAGGGATGGTTTTCAGGAAAAAGCATCCAGACGGTGATCAGCTCTGTCTGCTGCTCAAGGAAATAGGGAATCCGCCCCGGCATCGTCTCCGCAAACTCCATCGACGCCCCGATCTCGATTGTCACCGAGGTCTCGACCGGAACCTTCGTCAGGTCGATATGAAACTCGTAGACGTCGTGTCGCCTGCCTGTGGTGTCGGTTTCGGTCACCCGACGAACTTCCGCCGGTGGCTGGTCAGCCGGGTGGCGAAACTCCACATTGGTGATCGGCAGGTAGCTCCGCAGCACCAGCGGCCTGCCCTTTTTGGCTTCCTCGGTGAACTTCAGCGAAATGCGGTCGCGGCTGTGGACGCGGCCACTGGAGAGCATTCCTTGCGATGAGAAGTCGAGGTCGCGGAGATCGAGGATCCGGCTCCTGGAAAGAATGTCGACACCGCTGAAGTCGGAGGGCGTGGGTTCGGCCGTGTCCTTGACCTCGTAGCGGGGCCAGCCGGCCATCGGGTTGCTCTCAACGAGATCGAGCACCAGCCGGATGTCGGGGTCGCCGGCGGCGATCGAGTTGATCACGCTCGTCAGCAAAGCCGCGTGGCGGTGGATGCGGTAAAAACGCACCGGCAGCACCACAAACAGGATCACCGCCACCACGAGGTAGAGATAGGTTGGCCAGTCGCGGAAGTCGAGCAGCGTCGTCCAGACCCGCCGTTTGCTCGACTTGCGGAGCTGTTCGGCAACCCGCACCGGCGTGCTCGTGCCGGCCAGCCGAGCGGTCTTTGCGGTGGCATCGGCAGGAACAGGGGCGTGGTTGGTCGTGCCGATCGCTTCCGCGAGCGAGGAACGGCCGGGAAGCGGCTCCCAGGGCGGTCCTTCAAAAAGCTTCTTGATCGACCGCTCGCCCAGGTGACGCTGGATGCTGCGGGTCACTTCGTAGCCATGCTCCACCAGCGCATTGATCTCGAGGTCGTTGAAGGCATCGAGATCCGTGCGGATCGACGACACCTCTGCCTGCACTACCGGATGGAGGCAGTTGGGATCCTCCTCAGGCTCGATCACACGGGTGACCGGCACGAAGTGATAGCCGTTTTGGTCGCCGAAGTTTTCCCGCTCCAGCTGCCAGACGCGATCCCAGAGGATGTCGGAGGCGCGGATCGACTGGGCAACAAAGCCGAGCGCCTCGTCGCCGAGAATCTGAAACGGCTTGCCGGCATCGCTGACGATCACGCGGTCGTAGGGCCGGCCATGGTGCTCGGCAAGCCAGGCAAAGGCCCGAGTGCCAAGGTTGTCGTACACGCCTCCGTCGGTAAAGGATTCGTCTGGGAAGTTTCCCTCGCGAACCCCCAGATCGTCGGCCGTGATCGTGACCGGCGGAAAGAAGCCGGGAAAGGCGCTCGACGCGGCGACCACCTTGGCGATGCTGGCCATCCGTCCGGGAATGTGGCGAAAGCGGTCATGCTCCCCTTCGACTTCTTCGTCGCGGCGTTCGATGAAGAGGCCGTCGCGGTTGAAGACAGCGAGGACGCCGTCGCTGACGTTTGTCGTCAGGATGTGGAGGCCTGGCTTTTCCGGCAGTTCGAACAGCCTTCGGTCGCCGTAGAGAAAATCTTTGTAGTAGTCCTCGAGCAGGGCGTTGGGGGTGAGCCGTCGGCTCTCCCAGCGGCTGAGCTTGGCGAGCCAGCGAAGGCCCAGCTGCAAGGGAAGCCGCCGCACGATGTGGTTGCGGACGTCAAACTGCACAAAGCGGATGACCTCGGCCGCGGCCTCCGCAAACTCCTCATCGCTGCCGGTGTAGCGATCCCAGTTGAGCACCAGGTGGGCTGCCAGGATGCTGCCACCGGAAACCGATGCGATGTCGCAGACCGTCTGCAGGGCACCCACATCCCGCATGTAGCGGATCACGCCGAGATGAAACAGCGTGGCTCGAAAGCCACCACCAGAGAGGGCAAGGCCGTACTGAAGCATGCAACCTGCGGGGCGCGGGGAATCACGGGCTCAAACGCCGCGGATTCTCGCCCACGAGCCTCACGCGGCACAACAGCGCATCAGCCGTGATGTAGAGCGAACGGCCGTCGTCGCCGAGGGTGCAGTTGGCTGTCGCCTGACCGGTGAGCAGCGTGCCGAGGTGATCGCCAGCTGGCGTGAAGACGAGCACACCGCCGGGGCCCGTTGCGAAGATCGTGCCATCGGGAGCGACAACGAGGCCGTCGGGCAGCCCCTGCCGACCCTTGGAGAGATCGCTTGCATCAAAAAACACCCGGCCCTCATCGAGCGTGCCATCGTCGGCCACGGCAAACGCCTTCCAGATCGGCTCGGCGGGATCCGACTGGGCGACGTAGAGGGTTTTCTCGTCAGGCGAGAAGCCGATGCCGTTGGGCCTCGTCATCGTGTCGCACAGCAGCGTGACGTCACCCTCGGTGTCGAGCCGGTAGACGCCACAGATGTCGAGTTCACGACGCGGGTCGTTGGCCCCCTGGGGAAGACCATAGGGAGGGTCGGTGATGTAGATCGCGCCGGATGAGTGAACAGCGAGGTCATTGGGGCTGTTAAACCGCTTGCCCTGCCAGGCGTCGGCGAGTGTTCGCTTGCCACCATCGGGATCGAGCCGACTGATACGGCGGTCGCCATGCTCACAGAAGAGCAGGCGACCCTCAGCATCGATGCCCAGGCCGTTGGAGCCTCGCTCCTTGCCATACTCGCTCGGACCGGTGAAGCCAGCCGGCTCCATAAAGATGCTCAGGCCTTCTTTGTCGTGCCAGCGGTGGACCCTGTTGTTGGGAATATCGCTGAAAAGCAGATGGCCGGCCTGCGGCACCCACACAGGGCCCTCCGACCAGGCAAAGCCCATCGCGAGCACGTCGATCGTGGCCTCGGGAGGGACGATTGCATCGAGCCGTGGATCGAGCCGCTCGATCGAGCCGACCGTCGGGCTTTCGCCGGCCGCAGGCTCAGCGGCCTGGCTGCTCGCGAGCGATACCACCGCAACCGCTGTGAGCACCAAAAACTGCAGGCCACCCCGACACATCGAGCCACAAAAAGAGCGCTGCCGCATCTTTTCCCCCCCAGACACGTTTCCATACTTCGTACCATTTCGCCGGAATCGCCCGCGGGGCGACCGGTCCGGCGAAGTCTATCTTGGGGGACGCTTCGATGCGATTGATCACTCGTGTTTCGTGCTGTGCGGTTGTGCTCGGTCTGGCTGGCCTGGCCGCCATGCCACTCTCTGCTGCCGAGGAGAAGGAAAAGAAGGCTCGGGATCCCGCGAAGATGTTCAGCCGTCGCGATGTCGACGGTGATGGCAAGCTGACATTTGACGAGTTTACGGCTGGCATGAAAGAGCCTGCCCTCGCCAAGGCAGAGCAGCGGTTCAAGCGAATCGATGCCGACGGCGACGGCGCAGTGACGCTCAAAGAATTCACTGCTGCGATGAAGAAGGCGGGCGGCAAGAAGGGCGAGTAGCTGCTCGTAGCTGTTGCCAGGCCTGCCTCC
>JAQBZA010000390.1 GCA_027622795.1 Planctomycetota bacterium
GCCCAAAGCCAGGTCGTGCCCGCGCGGCGGCGAGCAGAGGACCACCAGCCGCACCTGATCGGCCATCGCACCTTACTCGTGATGGTGCGGCCGCTCGAGGCTGACGATGCCACGCCCATGCAGGTGGCCGTGGTCGACGCAGCCGGGAAAAGGCTCGGTATCCTCGACCTCGCCCCGCCGGACAACCTACCCAAGACGGCCTACTTCCTCGACGGGCTGCCGCAGGACCCGATCGACTTCCGGCCACCACGCGGCGCCGCGACCGTCATCCGCGGCACGGACGCGCTCCAGCAGCTCAGCACGCCGGCCGCCACGTTTCTCCGCGAGCAGCTGCAGACACATGCCCTCATCGACATCCAGACCGCCGACGGCCAGTGGGTCCGCGATCTCCACTTCCCGGAGGCCGCGGGGCTCGACGGCAAAATGATTCGGGTCAGCTCGAATGCCGGCTACGCCTCCACGATCCACTACAGCGGCCGCACGGCTGCCATCGACCGCGGCCAGACCTTGCAGTTTAAGGCTGTGGGTGGCCAGTGGCTTCTGGAGAGTGAGCTTGAGAATCAGCGACTGATCTATGCGGCAGCAACGTGGAGTGGCGTGTTGCCTGCCGACTGGATCGTTCCCGGGATCACGCTGTGGTTTCGCCAGGGCGACCTCCGCGGCAAGCTGGTCGATCTGGAGATCGGAGCCCCCGGCGAACTCCTCCTGCACACCATTGATCTGGGGATGCTCGTGCCGCCGCGTGGTCAGTTCGCGTTTGCGAACGATCCCACAGCCCATCGCGAATACTTCCAGACGGTGCCCGTCAGCCGGATGATCGTCAGCCAATACGCCCCCCTCTTTCTCCGGCAGGTGATGCTGCCCAACGGCACGTTGCTCACCGAGCAGGATCCGAGCACCGGGGGCTGGCACACCGGCACGATGCGGCAGCACATCGGCAAGGAGTTGATTTCACACGGCATCGACAACGCCAACTACGGCATCCACAGCACAGCGGGCGAAGGCGAGGATGGTCACCCCTATCTGGCTGCGCAGCTGACCGCCCACAACAGCTCTGGCCGTTACGCCAACGGCATCATTACCCACGGAGGCTCAGGCGGCGGCGGCATCGTCACGCTCGACAACACGCTGGGCAATGAGTTCAGCCACGAGGTTGGCCACAACTACGGACTGGGCCACTACGAGGGAGGCTTTCTCGGCTCGGTGCACCGCACCGCCGACCAGCCCAACTCCACATGGGGATGGGACGCCGACAAGAACCGCTTTCTCCCCAACTTCTCGCCGATCCGCAGCGGCAAAGACACCTGCCTGAGCGAGCAGTGCCAGAGTCCGTTTCACGGCCGCTCATTCGGCCTCGACGCGATGGCAGGCGGCGCACCATTTTCCGACTTCAATCGCTTCACGCTCTACACGCCCTACTCAGCGGCACGGATCCAGGCCTTCTTCGAGAGCAAGGCGGTGTTTGACCCGCAGTCACCCACCGGGTTTCGCAAGTGGAACGCCGACACGGCGACGATGGAGCCGTACCGCCACGTGGTAGACCTGAGCGAGGAGATCGACGCCACGGTCGATGATCTCTCCTCGGCGGCGATTGAAGCACTGCTCGCCCGGTACGATCTCGTGCGAGTGACCATGCGGGATGGACGCTGGTCGAAACTCGTCGAGTTGCCGGCAGCTTCTCCCGCCAACCGCGGCCGCACGGTCATCCTCGACCAGGCCGCGTCCTACGACAGTTTCTTGGCAGTCAACGGGACACAGCTCACGATGTCTCGCGGCTTCCAGGGAAACTTCACCTCCGATGGGAAGCGGTGGAGGAAAGGCCGGGCTGAGAACCGCCAGATCGACCGCACACCGCAGGGCTTTGGCATCCCGGTCACCACGCTCGTCGGCTACTACGATCCCCGCGGCGAACTGATCAGCTACATCTATCCCTCACTCCACGGTGCCTACGGCTTCACCTACGCCGATGACCGCGACCGTGTGACTGACCAGGACTGCTTTCTGGAGGTCGAGACCCGTGAAGGCACGCTGCGGTTTCGCTTGGCAAACCATCGCATCAAGCCCGATGTGATGAACAAGTTTCATGTCAACATTCCCCAGTCGACCCAGCCGAGCAGCGTGGCCGTCGTGTGCCGCGGGAAAGTCGTAGACAAGAAAGCGATCGTGGCCGCCACGGAGCCGCTGACGTATACCGTCCACGGCGAGTAAGTATGGCGGACCGCACGCCATGCCGGGGCGGACTGGCCCCAACGGCAACGCCCCCGCCGCCGGCCTCGACTGATTCCTGCCCTATGCCGCGGGGATGATCACGCCGCGGGTAAACATCATCGCGGCTCCCGCTGAAAGAATCGCTTCCCGGGCCTTGCGATCGGCACGGTAGCCGAAGAAGAGACCGCGGATGTCTTGATCGGGGTTTGCGGCCCGCAGCCAGCGAATGACTTTCATGAACCGCTCGACCTCTTTCGCGGTGACTGCAGATTTCACCTCGCACACGATCATCACCGGACGGCCATCGATTGTGCCGCGAACCACGAGATCAAGCTCGTGGTGCCCCCGGCCGGCATCGAGCTCCTCTGGCTCAGCCGACGTGACCTCTAGCCGCCAGTGCTTCTCGAGAATCTCTGGCACGAGGTCACAGGCGAAGTCCTCCAGGCTGCCGCCGAGGCTGTTGGCAAGCCCCCCTACCTGCTTCGCGAGGTCGGCCATGGCCAGCTCTGTGCCCTTCTGGGCTTCAGCCAGCTCTTCGACGCAGCCTTCCGTCCGCTTCTGAGCCGCGGCAAGCTCCTCAACCCGAATCTCCGTCCGCCTCTGGGCCTCGGCGAGATCTTTCTGGGCCTCGGCAAGGTCGTTGACGACGTTGGCCAGATCGGAAACGACGCCGGTCAGTTTGTGCAGGTCAGCCTGCGTCACCAGGTCGTCGTGGGACTCGACCACGACATGCGCGAGCACATCAGCCTGCCGCTCCGGAAACACTTCCAGAAGACGGGTACGGATTTGAGGAATCGTGGCCATCGAACACCTCTGCACGAACGCTGGGGAACATCTTCTTGCAAACTCAAGTGCCGAAAAGAGTGTACAGAATGCCACCACCTGCGTCAAGCGGGGGCAGTCTCGGGGCGGTGCCGAGCTCGTAAGTGACCCGTCTCTCGCCGGGCCCACGTGCGGTGATTCCCGTATCTGCCCGTGTTTCAAGATTCTCAGTGAGGCCATCGCCCGCGGGTGAAGAAACAGCGGCAGGTCGACGGTTGGGCGTTCTCCAGCCTCGCCGCAGGGCGTAGCGGTGAATCAGGGGATCGAGTGGTTCGCCGAGTGGCGGAATCCGAATCGCTCACGGGCTGTGAAATGCTGGTGGCAGTGTCATCGGCCGGGCTCCTCGCTTGACCCACGATGAACACTCGTATACACAGAAGTCCGGGCAGCGAACGAGCGTTGCTCGGCGAACCCTCGGCCCGCGCTGGAGCAGGTGGCATGGCGAGCGTGATCTTTGAAGAGCGGGTTGAGGTGCCGCTGGGCCTT
>JAQBZA010000391.1 GCA_027622795.1 Planctomycetota bacterium
CGTGGCAGGCCGGGCAGGATAGCCCGGGTAGAGGGGCGTGCGATTGCCCTTGGTGCCATCGATGGCCGCTGGTAGAGACCGTCGTTTTTGCGAGGTGTCTACCTGATGATGATCCACGTTGTGTCCGAGGCGAGTGCTGTCGACTCCCCAACCAGCCGACGGCCGGCAGGCATCCGCGCCGAGTTTCTCGACTTTCGCGACCGCTCTCGCGGCAGCCTACGGCCAGCCGAGATTCGCGGGGAGATCGACCGTGGACGGTTTGTCTGGATCGACGTCGACGTGGCCATGCTCGACGGTAAAGGGATCGACGAGGCCTTTCCGCCTCATGTCTGCCCCGGTGTCGATTTTCCTCGGCTCGTTCAGGACCATGCCCAGCCTTGGTCACCGGCGGCGGCCGGCCTGCGACGTACCGATCGGCTCCTGCACCTCACCTTTGTGGGTGGGGCGGCCTGCAGCCCAGACGACCCCGGCGAGCGGCTCGATGTGATCATTGGCGAAGGGTTTCTGGTGACGGTGCATCGCGGGCCCAATGGCGTGCTCGATGCCGTCCGCCGCGACTACGTGCATGACTTCGAGCAGCACGCCGCCACGCCGAGTTTCTTGCTCTATGAAATCTGCAATGAACAGGTGGAGCAGTTTCTGGCCGTGCAGACACGGCTCGAGGACGAGGTGGAAGAGACCCGCCGGGCGCTGGCCGGTGAGATCGATCAGGAGGCGTTTGTGGCGGTCGCCGCGGTGTCGGCAAAGCTCCTCACGCTGCGCCGCCGCGCGCTGCCGGTGCGGCGGGCGCTCGACGAGCTCACGTCGCGAAAGACCACGCTGGTGAGTGAGGCGACGCTCGGCTTTCTGGGCGGCATGATCGATACGCTCGAACGACTGTTGTCAGACCTTGCCGCTGATCGCGAGATCCTCGAGACCGCGCTCAATCTCTCGCTCACGGTGATGTCACACCGCACCAACCAGACCATGAACCGCCTCGCCGTGGTGAGCACGATCTTCCTGCCGCTCACCTTCATCTGCGGTATCTACGGCATGAACTTCGAGGGGATGCCGGAGGTCGACTGGGCCCACGGTTACATCTACTTCTGGGGGCTTTCCGCCTGCATCACGGCGGGGCTCGTGGTCTTCCTCCGCCGCGCCCGACTCCTCTGATCAGCCGACGGTGCCGTGATGGCCACCGAGGGCCTGCTGCTCGCGGCGGCGTTGATCGACCAGGTCACGGAGCCGGGCGTGCTCCGGCAGGGCGAGGGTGGGGTCGGCGTCAAGCAGGGCGATCGCGTCGGTGCGGGCCGCGCCGATGATCGCGTCTTCATCGAAGGGGATGTTGGAGGCCTCGTCGGCTGCCGCCTCTTCCGGAGCCGCGACAGTTCGCTGCGTGAACTTGAACTCGGTGCCCGAGCGTCCGCTTTGCCGCGTGCCAAACAGGCGGCCGCTCCCCCGCAGCCGGTGGTCGAGAGCCGCCAATGCAAAGCCGTCGGCCGTGGCCACGAAGGCCTCGATTCGCTCCTTCGCCCGATCATCGAGCCGCTCGGTCACCACGCCGCACAGCCCCGGCACCGCGCCCCGAGCCGCGCGACCCCGGAGCTGATGGAGCTGGGCCAGTCCGAAGCAGTCGGCGTCGAGGATCGTCATGATCGTGGCCTGCGGCACGTCGATTCCCACCTCGATCACCGGCGTGGCGACGAGCACATCGAGCTTACCGGCGGCAAAATCCTCGAGCACGGCATTTTGGAGAGGGGGCGGCATCCGCCCGTGAACGAGCCCGAGGCGAAATGCCTCCAGCGGCCCGTTGGCGAGCTCCTCGTAGGCCGAGGCAATACTCTGCACGCCCCGCTCGGAATCCTCGATCACCGGCACCACCACGTAGCCCTGGCGGCCGTCCCGGAGCTTCTTGCCGAAAAAGCCCCACCATTGGGCGAGTGTGTCGGGCAGCACATGGTAGGTGGTGACGGCCTGCCGGCCCGCCGGCTGCTGGCGGATCTCGGAGATATCGAGGTCGCCATAAAGCCCATGGGCCAGCGTTCGCGGAATCGGCGTAGCAGTCATGATGAGCGTATGCGGATCGGCCTTGCCCGACTGCATCACAAACCGCTGCTCGACACCAAACCGCTGCTGCTCGTCGATCACGACCAGCGCCAGCCGACGAAACTGCACACTCTCGGCCAGCAGCGCATGCGTGCCGATCACGACCGATGCCGCCCCCGATTCGATCCGGCTGAGCACCTCCCGCTTCGCCGCCGCCGGCATGCCCCCCACGAGGAGTTCCACCTGCGTCTTGTTGCGGGCGTTGTTGTCGGTGAGCCATTTTGACAGCGACCGATGGTGCTGACGGGCGAGCAGTTCAGTCGGTGCCAGGAGCGCCGCCTGGTAGCGGCCACAGGGGTCGTCATCAGCCGTCTCGGCCGGCCTGTTGGCTACCGCGGCGAGCATCGCATAGACGGCAACGGCCGTTTTGCCGCTGCCCACCTCCCCTTGCAGCAGCCGGTGCATCGGCCGTGTGGCAGCCAGATCGGCCACGATGTTGGCCACCGCCTGTTCCTGTGCCGCCGTGAACGTGAACGGAAACCGGGCCCGGATGCGGGCATCGAGCCGGGAATCGACCGTGATGGCCGGCGCCGCCTGCCGCCGCTCCTTTTCCCGGCGGTCTTCACGCAGCAGGAGCTGCACGACCAGATGGTCGGCATAGGCCAGACGGCGGCGGGCGGCATCGAGCATCTCGCGGCCCGCCGGGCGGTGGATGCCGCGAAACGCCTCCTGGATCGTGAGCAGCCCGCGGGCCTGGCGCACGTCGTCGGAAAACGCCTCCGGGAGCCCGTCAACGACATGATCGAGAGCCGCCTGCACCGCCACCCGCACGTGCGATTGGTGTACGCCGGCCGAGAGCGGATAGATCGCCAGCCACTCGGCCCCTTCCGCGGCCTCCCCCTCGTCGAGCACGCGGACATCCGGATGCGTGAACTCCCAGGCCGTGCCGTTGCGCCGCGGCGTGCCGGCGACGATGACCCGCATGCCCACCGCATACTTCTTGGTGAGAAACGGAAGGTTGAACCAGACGGCGCGGATCGCCCCGCCGGCGCACTGCACGAGCATACTCACCATGGACCGCCCGCCGGCCGTGGTCCGCGACGAGAGATCGATCACCTCACCGGCGACCGCCGCATGACGGCCAGCTTCCAGGTCATGCCAGGCGTGGGTACCGCTGAAGTCTTTGTAGCCGCGGGGGAAGTGGAGGAGCGCATCCTTGGCGGTGCGGAGACCGAGCTTTGCGAGCCTCGCCGCCCGTGCTTCTCCGACACCCGGCAGGGCTGCCAGCGGGGTGCTCGGTGGGTAGCTGGGGCGATCCATGGGATCAGTGTAAGCATGCCTTGGCTTGGTGACGCGGCGAGGGCTTGCCCGTGCCACTTCGCCGGACGTTCGCTGCGGCCCTCCAGGCCTCCGCTCTCTCGGAGGAAACCTCGCTTCGCCATCCTGGCTGCGCTCGGTTTCCTACGCCGGCTCTGTGGCACGG
>JAQBZA010000392.1 GCA_027622795.1 Planctomycetota bacterium
TCAGCTCGGGCAAACCAGCCGTCGGCGATCAGCCGGTTAGCCGTCTGGGTGGTGACGAGCATTCGGTTGCCCTTGGCCTTCTCTAGGTTGTAGATGTCGGGTGCCCACGAGACGCATCCAGCCAGGTCCTTATTGGCATTGAAGGCAGCCGCGGCCTGGAAGGCGTCATCGGTATAGACCATCTCAACGTCGGATGGCTGAAGGCCACCAGCCACAAGCATGTTGAGGGCGAAAAATTGGCTCGGTGAGTTTTGCGCCAGCACCAACTTTTTGCCGGCCAGATCGCGCACGGTCTTGATCGAGTCCCGGACGACGATCCCATCGCCGCCGTTGGAAAAGTCGACTTGCTGATAGATCCGGGGCATGGCTCGAGAGTCCTTCGGCTTGCCGGTCGCATCAACAAGGCCCTCCAGGAAGAGCGGAACCATATCGAGTGTGGCCCATCCGATATGCACCTCGCCAGCGGCCCAGGCGTCGCGCATCGTGACCGGATTGTCGATGAGAACAAGTTCAACCTGAAACGGCTTGCCGTCGGGTGTCTTCCAAATCTTCCCCGGCTTGAACCCCTCGTTCGCGTGGATGATGGGAGCCCAGCCGGCCCACACATTGAGAGCAAACCGAATGGTGTTGTTATCAAGCGGCTTGTAGCCGGCGATGCCGGTCACCGGAGGCAGCCGCTCGGCTGGCTTGAAGGCATACTCTTGCACGGTTGTCGGCACCGTGTCGTCAGGGGCCTCGGTGAGCGTGATATCTCCCGACCCGCCCTCCGAACCGCCTCCACCCCCACCGGCCGCGCCACCTCCGTCGACGATCTGCCGACCACCGCCCGCCTGGCCGAACAGGCCCCACTGCCAAGCCGCGTAGCCGGCCAGGCCGAGGATCACCAACCACACCACCACCCAAAACGAAGCTTTTGGTTGCCCAGACATCTGAAGGTCCTTCCCGAGGAAGTACCCAGAATAGGACCAGCCAACGCAGTTTCGCAAGCGTGAGGCAACCCAAGAGCCGTTTCTGGGGCATGGCCAGCGACGGGCAACCGCTCAGTATTGAGGCCCCATGTGCCAGTGAAACAGGCAACTCATCTTGACGCGGCAATGTGCTGAGGCCGTCGCTCCAGCCTCAGTGCGGCGTAGTTTCCCTAAATAACGACAGATAGCGGCCTTGCTGCATGGGACCCCTCCATTTTTTTGACTGCACGGCACATTGCTTGCATCTGGTTGATTCCAGATTGATGCTTCGAATTTCACTGACCAAGGTATCGATCTATCGCGCAAAGGACCGAAATACTGGGGTTGGCCAATCGATTGCCGTGCAGCGGGAGGTCGTTGATGATGACTGAATGTGTTTCATGGCGAGCGTTGTGGCGACCGATTCGTTGCTCGTCCCGCACGGAGGCCCACCCAGCGACCGCCTGCCGCGGCTTTACGCTCGTCGAACTCCTTGTCGTCATTGCGATCATCGGTGTGTTGATTGGATTGCTCCTGCCGGCCGTGCAGAGCGCCCGCGAGGCGGCCCGGCGGGCCAACTGCATCAACAATCTCAAGCAACTCGGACTTTCGCTGCACAACTACGAGAATTCGAACCGGGTTTTGCCCGTCGGTCATTTGTCTGAGGCGACAACAGGACTCTCACCACATGATGGAACGCGTTTCTATCACCGTCGTGAGTGCTGGTTTCAGCGGACTCTCCCCTTCATGGAGGAGCAAAATCTCTTCAACGCCTACACGGCCGATCGAACCGAATACATCCACAATTTGACGAATTCCATCGCCACAACCTCAGTGAGCACACTCACCTGTCCGAGTGATCCACAGGCGCCCGGAAAGGGCGGGAATGGTGGGTCGGTGGCATTTCAAGGGAACTATGCTGTGTCGGCCGGGGGGATCATCTGGAGTGGCACGACCGCGACACAGCGGGACATTTCCTCCGGTGACTCGGGGGGCTACTTTCATCGCGACTCAAAGTATGCCGTCGCCGATGCCACCGACGGGTCCTCAAAGACACTGCTGGCGAGTGAGGGCATCATCCGTGGAGGCGGGGGTGCCTGGGGCGAACTTGGCGGCTATTGGGGTGGCGCCCCGCATGGCGCCTATGGATTCTCTGCATTTGAGGTGCCCAACACAGCCGTCGCAGATCGTGTCTACAGTTGCAAATCAACCACCTGGCAGAAAGCACCCTGTGAAAATGGCAACTCCGGCGGGCTGGCCGGCCGCTGGAACTTCGCCCGCAGTATGCATCCGGGTGGCGTGGGAGCCCTCATGGGAGATGGCTCAACGAGATTTGTAAACAACGACATTAATCGCGGCACCTGGCAAAAGATGGGAACCAGAAGTGATGGACAAGTCATGCCGGAGTGAGTGTGGAAGGATAACCGCCAGGATCACGACCCAAACTCGGTTGCGGAGTCTCATGGCGGCGGCAGTTTGCGTGATGGCCACCCTGCTCGGGTGTTCGGCCAAGTCTTCTGGACCGCAGATGTATCCGGTCGAGGGGCAAGTCACATTCGATGGCGCTCCAGTCACACGTGGAACGATTCTCTTCCGCCGCTTAGGCGGTGATGAACGAGGCTACTCCGGCGAGATCACTGACGGTTCGTACCGTGTCATGGCGGAGGCAGGCCCGATGCGGGTGGTGATTACCGCGAGCCGTCAGGTGCCGGGCAAGTTCTCCGAGGTGAATCCGGGCGAGAAGGATCCGGTGTACGAGATGTACATCCCCGCGGCATACAACACCAAGTCGACACTGGAGGTCGAGTTGTCGGCTGGCGCGAATGCCCAGTCATTCGACCTCGTGCCGTAACTGGGGCCATTGCGAACGCAGGCCGCTCTGTGGCGTGTGGGCCGCGGAGTTTTCCCTGCTGCCACGGGCTGCCTAATGCAAGGTGCCAGCGAGAGGCCAGCACGCCCTTGCAAAAAGGTGTACTCCTGTATACTGTCCGTATGTCTCGGGTTTTCGAAGCCGTTTTCTCACTTTAGGAGTTTCGCCATGCTTGCCCGATTGCAAACGTTTTCACTGTTGGGGATCGATGCCGTGCCGGTTGATGTGGAGGTCGACGTGTCAGCCGGGGCGCTCCCGGCAACGGTTCTTGTCGGTCTTCCCGACACCGCTATTCGCGAGAGCACGCATCGCGTCGCCCGAGCCATGGTCAACTCGGGGTTTAGCCGGCCCAACGACCGGATCGTCATCAACCTCGCCCCGGCTGAGTTGCCCAAGCAGGCCGCCACCTTCGACTTGCCCATCACGCTTGGCATCTTGGCAGGCAGTGGACAGTTTTCGGCCGAGCGGTTCGATGACTACGCGGTGATCGGAGAGTTGTCGCTCGAGGGGTCGACTCGCCCCACTCGCGGTGCGCTCTCGATCGCGATCGCCGCCGCCCGGCAACGAGGGCAGCGGCCGCTCAAGGGCGTCGTGGTGCCGGCGGCCAGCGCTACCGAGGCCGCGGTTGTGGAAGACATCGAGGTCATCCCAGTGGCTTCGCTCAACGAAGCCGTTCAGTTTTT
>JAQBZA010000393.1 GCA_027622795.1 Planctomycetota bacterium
CGAGGGCTGCCAAGCGGATGCGACTGAAGAACGCTGCTTCAACCGGCGGCAGCGGCAGGAGAGCGTCATCGGCACGAGCCGTGATCACCACTCCCAGCGCCACGGCGACCAAGGTGCACGCTCTTTGCATTGATGGTCAACTCACGATCGCCACGATAGCGACTGCGTCGTCGGAAGCTAATACGCCAATCCCAGTCTCAGCATGAGCGTGTCGTTGAGGTTCAGATTTCTCGCCCCGTCGACAAGGTACACATTGCGAGCAAACACGTAGCCCACCTCAAAGCTTCCCGCAAGTCCCTGGGCCGTGACCGGCACCAGTTCCGTACCCAGCGAGATGCGAACGTCGTTGTAGTCAAAACTTGTGACACCGGCGTTTCCCGACTGGTTAAAGGTCCAGGCGCCGCCGCCGTATTCGCCCGCGATGAAGCCCCACACAGACCGGTTCCGCCACTGCGAGAACCGCCAGGCGGCCTTGGGAGCCGGGAAGAAGATGTCATAGCGGGAATTCGGGTTGGGCACCCAGGTCGCGCCGACGGCTGGCAGGAGCTTGATCTGATTACGATCGAGGTAAACGATGCCCACCTTGCCCTGCCACTGTGGCGTCAGATTGAGGGTACCGATGGCGCGACCCATGATGCGCCAACTCTGCCAGACCAGTTCATCCCAGTTCGTAAAGATGCCGACCCGAACACCCAACTCGGCACCAAAGAGTGGTGTGAACTGTGGGTTCCACGCGGTGTCGATGAACACGTCGTAGGTATTTGGAGGCAACTCGACGAAGTTGTTGTCGGCAGTCGTCTGGGGGCCATCCCACAACTGGAGACCGAAGCCGGGCGTGATCAGAAGCGGCGCGCGGTTGAGATTAGCCGGTGAGTTGAAGAAGAACGGGAGCGCGAACGTGGCAGAGGTATCGAGTTCATTGACACCGAGTTGGCGACCGGTGCCATTCCCAAACAGGTAGGCCCAACTTCCGCGGGTACCCTGATACAGTCGTAACGTCTGCTGAACCGTCTGGTTCTGCGTGAGTGAATTCCCGGCAGTGCCCATGTCGGGCGCGATCTGGGGGATCTGTGTGCTAGGGATGGTCGAATACCCCGGATAGCCCGGCTGGCCGCTGACGGCTGACGGCGCCCACGACGGCGTGGGGTTGGCAGCCGGCATCGCGAAGGTCTGACCCGCCTGCGGGGCGTAAGGATCCCATGCTGGCGGCGGGGGCGAAATGGGCGCGCCATACTGCACTGGTACGACGCGGTCGAGTTGTGATGCAGCGGGGCTCGGCAACGCCGCTGTTTGTGCAGAAGCAATGCGGGCCGCGATCAGAGCAGCCACCATCGTTGCGAGCAAAAGGCAGAAAGAACGCATCAAAATGCCGTGGCGGCAAGGAGTAGGGAATGGGGAAGTACCAAGCCCGCATATCTTGGGGCAAGGTCGCGGGGCATCCGGAGACGTCATTTCGACGATTCCGCGCAAAATAGGGGATTTGGAGGACAGGTTTTCCGTGACTGATGACATTGATATCGCGGCCCTTCGCGAGCAAGGCGGCCTTGCCACGGTCGAGGTGCATGCGTGCCTCGGCTCCACGATGGAGCGTGCGCGTGTGTTGGCAGCGGATATGGCTGTCGCGATGCCGGCCGTGGTCGTAGCCGATCGGCAGACTGCCGGACATGGCCGCCGCGGGACGCGGTGGTGGCAGGCGGAAGGCAGCCTCGCAGTCAGCATCGTCCTTGACGACCGTGTGGTCGGCGTGCCAACCCAGCCGACATGGTCGCTTGCCTGTGCCGTCGCCCTCGCCGAGGCGATCGCCGCGCTCGAACCGGCCGTCGATCCGCGGGTCAAGTGGCCCAATGACCTGATCGTGGATGGCCGCAAGCTTGCCGGCATCCTGCTCGAGATAGCTCCCGCCGGCCGGACAATTCTGGGCATCGGCGTGAACACGACCGGCGGGGGGGGCGCTCGTCCTCCACAACTTCGCGATCGGATCACGTCACTGCCCGACCTCACAGGTCGACCACTGAGCCGGGGAGCGGTACTCATCGAGTTCCTGCCCCGTTTTGTGGAACTGGTGCGGCTGATACACGGCACCCCCGAGGTGCTTGTGGACCAGTACCGTGCGCGGTGCGGGATCACAGGTCAGGCAGTGACCGTGTATCGAGGGGAGGAGCGCATCGATGGCGTCTGTGGTGGGATTAGGAATGACGGCAGCCTCATCGTCGATACCACGACCGGACGGCAGTGGATCACGTCGGGTAGCCTTACCGCGCCAGAGTGCGGGGCGTGGTGACGCGGGTTGCCCAGACGCAAACCTCCCGCCCACCGGTCGAGAGTTGGCGCGCGTGGGGTGTGAAACCCCAAGTCACGACCTGTTCCAAAAATTTGGGCAGATCGGTCGCCCGGTCCCATGTGGGGAGTTTGAGCGTGGCGATGATTCCCTGAACGCGGGTGCCGGGTGCCATGACGGCCCGCTCAAGCGACTCCATCGTGCTCGTGGGATCGATGTTCATGTCGGCCACCACCCAGTGGAATCCCCGCAGGGCCGTCAGCCGCACATCGCGGGCCCGCATCCGCCACTGTTCAAATCGTTGGTGACTGCCCACCCGCTCGTCAACGAGGGCAGGGTCGACGCCGACGACATCCAGCCCAGCCTCGAGGAGCCGCTGGCAGGCACCGCCCGGGGAAGCACCAAGCTCGATGGCCCGTTGGCCGGCAGCCAGTGGAATGCCAAACGTGGTGATCGCCTCATCGAGCTTGAGCCAGGCTCGCGACACTTTTCCCTCTGGCAGAGCGACAGGATAGACACCGCCCGGCCAGCAACTCGGCGGCGTGGCAGCGCGATGCCAGCCGATCCACCAGCGGTCGGGTGAGTCGACGATGCAGTCGAGAATGAGGTCGCCCGGCGCGGAGGTCGTGTCAGCGGCGGCAGGAAGTTCGTAAACAGCCCCGAGGGCGGCGCGGATCAGCTGCCGATCAATCTCAGCCCGTGGGTCGCGGTTCCACACATGGAGCGCCTTCCACTCGGCTTTTCCGGCGAGCGCAGCTGCAGCGGCGGCCCGTTGGGCATCACTGGTTCCGGTGACTTGCCCGAGCGACCGGATGCAGGTGCGGTTGAAGACAAGGTCGGGGAAGAAGTCTTCGGCGGGATCAAAGCTTCCGAGCCGAAACGTGACCGCGCCCCGTCGCCAGGCCGCCTTCGTGATCTGTGGCAGCACCTCCTCCTGCCGCTGGCACAGCGCCGCCTCGGCACCCCCCTGGCATGCCATCAGCAGAAAGTCACCACGGGTTGGAGGAGCGGAAGGCATCGAATCATCCTACCGCAGAAAAGATGCGCTATCGTCGTGGCGTGGGCACCCCGAAGCCCACGATGCATGGCAAGCGGCGGAAGGCCAGGATGGCGATTGGGGTTTGCATCGCCCCACCACTGACTGCCCGCCTGGCGGGCGGGCTTTCTTCATGCGTCGGTGGGCTGTGCCCCCGACGCATGTCAAGCACCG
>JAQBZA010000394.1 GCA_027622795.1 Planctomycetota bacterium
CGGCTCTTCAGGTCTTCGAGGTCGGCAAGCCCTGGCGAGAGGCCGATGCCGACGTCGCCGAGGCGATCGACTTTTGTGATTACTACGCTGACCGCGCCGACGAGCTGGGAGAGGCTCGGCGGGTCGATGTGCCGGGAGAGGAAAATGCCACGACGTTTGCGCCGCGGGGTGTGGCCGTGGTGATTGCTCCCTGGAACTTTCCGCTGGCGATCCTCGCCGGCATGTCGTCGGCGGCGCTCGGCACCGGCAACACTGTGGTGCTCAAGCCGGCCGAGCAGTCGTCATTGGTGGCTTTCATCTGGCATGAGATCCTGCTCGAGGCGGGCGTGCCACCGGCGGCGGTGGCATTCTTGCCTGCCCGCGGCGAGGTGGTCGGGCCAGCCCTTGTGAGCCACCCGGAGACGGCGCTGGTCGCCTTCACCGGCTCACGGGCCGTGGGATTGGCGATCAATCGCCAGGCGGCCGAGACGCCGGGCCGCGTGATCAAGCGGGTGATCGCCGAACTTGGTGGCAAGAACGCGATTATCGTCGACGACGATGCCGATCTCGACGAGGCGGTGCTCGGCGTCGTCGCCAGTGCCTTCGGCTTTCAGGGGCAGAAGTGCTCGGCCTGCTCGCGGGTGATCGTGCTCGATCGGGTCTACGACACGTTCGTGGAGCGGCTTGCGGCGGCGGTGCAGAGCCTGAGGGTGGGGCCGGCCGACGATCCCGGCGCGCGGGTCGGGCCGCTCGTCGACGAAGAGGCCCGCGACCGTGTGCGGTCATTCGTCGAGGCCGGGCGGAAGACGGCCCGCGTGGTGGCGGAGGTCGACGCAGGGGAATTTGCCGAAGCCGGCTGGTTCGTGGGGCCGCATGTCTTCGCCGATGTCGATCCCGCCTCGCCACTGGGCCAGGAGGAAATCTTCGGGCCGGTGCTGGCGGTGTTTCGGGCTCGAGACTTCGAGCACGCGATCCGCCTCGCCAACGACACGCCGTACGCGCTCACCGCCGGGGTCTACTCCCGCAGCCCGGCCCACCTCGACCGGGCCCGGGCGGCAATTGAAGCGGGCAATCTTTACCTCAATCGTGGCTGCACCGGGGCGCTGGTCTGCCGGCAGCCGTTTGGTGGCTACAAGCTCTCGGGGATCGGCAGCAAGACGGGGGGGCCCGATTATCTGCAGCAGTTCGTCGTGCCCCGCACGGTGACCGAAAACACGATCCGCCGCGGCTTCGCGCCAGAGTAGGACAGGCTTCAGCCTGTCCTACAGTGTGAGTTTTTCGCCGGGAAACCCCCTTCCTCATGAAATGCTCACAATTCGCCGGTACGAATCCGTGTGGATTGCCAATGCCGTTTTCAGAAATTCAGGAGCGACCGGATGCGATTCAGCGTATGTTCCCCCTTGTGCCTGGTGGCCGCGGTTCTTGTCGCCGTGAGCACGTCGGCTCAAGATCTCGATCCCGGCCTCAAGCCCTACGCCAAGGCGACGGGCGAGGTCTCGGGCTCGCTCAAGTGCGTCGGCTCCGACACGATGAACAACCTTGTCGCCCTCTGGTCGGAAGGGTTCAAAAAGTTCTACCCCAGCGTCCGCGAGGGGATCGAAGGCAAGGGATCAGCCTCCGGGCCACCCGCGCTCACCGAGGGCACCTGCACTTTCGCCCCGATGAGCCGCAACTGGAAGCCCTCCGAGATCGACTCCTTCAAGGAGAAAAACGGCTACGCCCCGACGGTGGTGCCGACGGCGATCGATATGCTGGCCGTGTTCGTCCACAAAGACAACCCGCTCAAGGAACTGTCGCTGCAGCAGGTCGACGCGATCTTCTCGAAGAATCGCAATGGCGGCGGGAAGGCCGACATCCGCACCTGGGGTGATCTTGGCCTCGAGGGTGAATGGAAAGACAAGCCGATTAGCCTCTACGGCCGCAGCGCCTCCAGCGGCACCTACGGTTACTTCAAGGAAAACGCCCTTTTCAAGGGGGATTTCAAGCCGACCGTGAAGGAGCAGCCGGGCAGCTCGTCGGTCGTGCAAGCGATCGCCAGTGACAAGTTTGCGATTGGCTACAGCGGTATCGGCTACCTGACGGCCGATGTGCGGCCCGTGCCGCTGGCCCCCAAGCCGGGGAGTAAGGCCGTGGCCGTTGAGCCGAAGTTCGCCTACACGGGCGAGTATCCGCTGGCGCGGTTTCTCTATATGAGCGTCAATCACAAACCCGGCAGCGAACTCGACCCCCTGCGGCGGGAGTTTCTTCGCTATACGCTGAGTGCTGATGGCCAGGCCGACGTCAAGGAGGATGGGTATCTGCCAGTCACGGCCGCCGTTGCGAAGCGGGCCTTGGAGAGTGTGGGCCTCGAGTAAACTGCCGGTCGAGCGGACGCGGTAGACCCGCCGAGAAACCGGTATGCACAGCAGGGCGACATTCACCGGACGGGCGCGACGGAGGAAGACCGACCCGTGGGTGCGTGCCGGCGACCTCTTGGCCCGGGGCCTGATCACGATCGGCGGCATCGGGACGATCGTCGCCGTTCTGGCGGTCGGCATCTTCCTGTTCGCCGTGGCAGCGCCTCTCTTTCAGGGCGCCAGCATCCGCCCTGCCCATACCACGCCCCTGGCGCACGGTGTGGAGCGGCCGGCCTGTCTTGGCGTCGACGAGTCGGGGCTGGTGGCCTGGGTGTTCGATCCCACCGATCACGGTCGCGTGCAGATCCTCGCCGTGGGTGATGGCACGCCGCTCGGGGAGCGGGCAGCCGCCGAATGCGGCCTGGAAAACGTGACGGCGATCAAGTTGCTCGCGCCCGGCCTGCAGGCCGCCTGCGGCTTTGCCGATGGCAGCCTGCACACCGGCCGGTTGGGGCTCGAATCGTCGTTTGTGCCTGAGGCGGATCTCCCCGCCGATCTGGCCGGTATGCGACCGGGCGAGGTGCGGAGCGTCGGCGATCGCATCTTCCTGCGGAATCCGGGCGGGCAGTTTGCGCGGCTCGAGTTCGTGGCGGAGTTTCCGGGAGAGCCATCGCGATCGCTCGCCGCTCCGATCGTCGATATCGACATGGCCCTGCTCGGCGACGGCCCGCTTGTCGCGGCCCTCGACGCGGAGGGCCGCGTTCGCGTCGAGTCGGTCTCCTCCCGTCGCAATCTTCTCACTGACGAAATCGTCATGAGCTCGTCGGGGGCGACGCTCGAACCCGCCGACACCGCTGCCGAGCGGCCGCGATTCGTGCGGGTCTCGGAACTGGGGGACCAGCTCTTTCTCATCGATGCCAGCGGCGCCGCCAGCCGCCACTCGATCCGCTCGGTCGAGGAGCCGGAGCGGATGGAATCGTTTGACGTCACGGCCGGAGCGGGCGACGTGGTGGCGGTGGAGCGGATATACGGCGGCAACGCGTTGGCTGTCGCCGACTCTGGCGGCGCGATTCGCATCATGTTTGCCACCCGTGGCGGCAGCGAGCCGGCAGCTGATGGCCTCGCGATGGTGGCTGCGAAAACCTTTCCGGCGCGGGGGGGCGTGACGGCG
>JAQBZA010000395.1 GCA_027622795.1 Planctomycetota bacterium
CTGAACCGATCCCGCTTCGCCCGAGCTGCCACTGATTCGCCTGGTCGACCATTCTCGAAGAGTCGCTCAAAGATCAGCCGTGGGTCGTTCTCCTTCGGCAACGGCTGGGTATCGCTCTTCCATGAGATGGTCGATGAGTAGACGCAGCTGTAGCCGGAGTCGCAAGAGCCCGAAGTCTTGCCGAGATCAGCGCCCAGTTCCAGTGACGGAAATCGTGTCTTCCTGCCAAGACTCGCCGCAGCAATCTGGTCGACCGAGATCCCAACCTGGATGTCGGCCCCATCGGTCTTCTTGGCCTGCGCGCCGGTCAGGAACGTCGCCATGGCTCGAGCGTGGTCGCCGGGTCCGTCACCATTCGCATTGGCCTTCTTTTGACCAAGCCCCGTCAGGATGCTGAAGTCTCCACGCATCGATTCCAAGGGCTGGAGTGTTTCGGGGAGCGCGGTAAAGGCCCCTTCCTCCGGCGGTGTCCACGATGGCATGTGAATGCCATTTGGTACATACAAAAACGCGAGCCGAACCGGCTGCTTGGTTTTGGATGATACTCCGGCCGCCAGAGCGTGGGGCGTCACAGGCTCCATGGCCTCCAGCAACGGCAGGGCGATGCCTGTGCCGAGGCCGCGGAGCACAGTCCGACGGGAAAGTCGCGTCATTGCTTTCCACCTCCTGATTCGATCTGTCGAAAGGCCGGGCTCGTCACTATTTCGGCAATCACTACGGATATTCTGTCATCTGCGGCGGCCGACGCGGCAGCAATCCTTTCCACCGCACAGGCGTCATAATACTCCAGACCGCGGCCAAGACCGTAGGTCAGGATCTTTTCGATGAAACACCGGCGAAACTCGTCTTTCCGCTGCGCCAAAACCGAACGAAGTTCGCTGGGGCCCCGAAAGCCGCGGCCGTCAGGGAGTTCGCCGGACGCATCGATCTCGGTATCTCCATCACTCGTTCGCCAGGCACCGATCGCATCGTAATTCTCCAGGCCGAAGCCGATCGGATCCATCAGTTTGTGACAGGTGGCACAGGCAGGGTCGGAGCGGTGCTGTTCCATCCGCTGCCGCAGGGTGCCGGTAAGTTGACCGCTCTTGTCGTCAGCCAGTTCGGGGACGTTGGCGGGAGGCTCGGGAGGTGGCGCGGCGAACAGATTTTCAAGAATCCATTTTCCCCGCTTCACAGGGCTGGTGCGGGTCGGATTCGACGTCACCGTGAGGATGCTGGCGTGACCGAGCAGGCCGCCGCGCCGCTGGGGATCGAGTGACACCTTTTGAAAGACATCTCCGGTGATGCCGGCGATTTCGTAATGTCGGGCGAGTCGTTTATTGACAAATGTGTAGTCGGCATCAAGGAACTCGAGAATGCTGCGATCCTCGCGGACGACATGCTCAAAAAAAAGCTCGGTTTCCCGACGAATCGCACCGCGGAGGTCGGTATCAAAACTCGGAAAGAGTGTGGGGTCGGGGTCAATCTCATCAAGCCCGCGGAGGCCAAGCCACTGCCCGCCGAAATTTCTTGCAAGGGCGACGGCCTTCGGATCGCGAAGCATGCGCCGCGCCTGCGCGACAACCTGCTCTGGAGAACGCAGTTCACCGCGAACGGCTGCCCGAAACAGATCGTTATCCGGCATGCTGCTCCACAAAAAATAGGAGAGCCGCGAGGCGATCTCAAAATCATTGAGGCTGCGCGAGGCACCCGGCGGCGGACTCGCCTCGATGCGAAAGAGAAACGAGGGTGATACCAGCATCGCGGCGAGCGCCATCTGGGTGGCCCGCTCGACAGTCTCGCCCCGATCACGAGCACCAAAGAAGACGAGCGAAAGACCCTCGATCTCGTCTTCGGTCGCACGTCTCCGGAATGCTCGCGAGGCCAGTGGTCGGATCAGTTTTGTGAAGACGTCTGTCTGGTCGTGGATGTCGGCATCAATGGGGATTGGCTGTGTGAAAAACCGGGTGTGGGATTCAGGCAGTTCGGTCGGGAGCACACCAATTGGACCCACGATCGTGACGCCACCAACATGCAGGTTGCGGTCCTTCTTTTTTTTCGCCTTCGCATCATAGAAATCATTGTGGAACGTGATGCGGACAGTGTGTTTTCCGGTCGGGAGCCGAATCCGGATCTCATACTCCTCCGGTGCGGATCGCTCATTGGGCACCTTCAGTTTGCGCTTCTGCTTGCCATCGACAGCGATCGTCATCAGCGGCGGTTCCGGGCCGGCCTGATCACCCCAGACGGAGACCCGAAGGGCGTAATCACCGTCGGAATCGACAGTGAATTCACGGTCAAGATCGCCGTTGCTCGACAGCACACCACCGGGCAGCGTGTACGTCGATGCGACATCAATATCGGTGCTGGCGATTGCAGCCCGCGCTACGGCGTCGGCTGCGTCGATATACCGTTCGAGGAGTACCGGCGGCAGAGTCAGCACATCACCGATCGTGTCGAAGCCGAAGCCGATGTCATCAGACGGAAAATCGTCGGCGGGGCGAACAGAAACATGAAGCAGGTCGCAGACTGTGTTGTTGTATTCCTCACGGTTGAGCCGCCGGATGGTTACTCGGCCGGGCCGCTCGCCTTGTGAGCAGTCGGGTTGAAGTGCTTCGCTCTTCAGCCAGGCAATCATGCTCTGCAAGTCATCAGGTGTTGGCTGCTCGGCGTCCGCAGGAGGCATTGCTCTTCCCTCCAACTGGCGGAGAACCTTCTGCCAGGCGGCACGGTCAATCGTCTTGGCATCAGCCTCTCGATAAGCCTCGAGCGTGATGCCGCCCTCTGCCTGATCACCTTCGTGGCAGTCAAAGCAGTATTTTTGCAGGAGCGGTCGGATATGCGTTTCAAATGGTGCGGCTCCGGCAGTCACCGCAAGCGCAAGCGTAAGGAGAATGCTCGCGCTGAAACTCGCACAACTTGACATGATCTCACTCCACTCCGCGATACCACGCAGGTCTCAGAGTTTCCGATCATTGTGCCGCTGTCAATCCGATCGGAATGCGACACGCAAAAGGAATCGGACTCTCATCCGAATGAGTGCGGCTGGCCAGTCGCTTCCAGCACGGCCAGCCACAGGTCGCCGTCGGGGGAAACCTGGTTGCGGACGCTTACCGCCAACGGCATCGGGATGTGTACGTAGCGGCCATGCCAGCGGCCGATCACCATCTCGGTGCGGCCCGCCAGTGCCGCATGGACGGCGTTTTGGGCAAGCCGCAGACAGTAGACGCTGTCGTAGGGATTCGCGGGCACACTGCGAATCATGTAACTGGGATCGACATACTTAAGGTTGAGTTCCACGCCGGCCGCCGCAAAGTGATCGGCGATCCGCTGCCGGAGATAGCTGCCGATGTCGGCGAGCTTCTGATTGCCCGAGGCATCGACGCCCACCGCCGCCCCGTCGCCCCGCACGGCGAGCAGATCCTGCCCGGCTCCCTCGGCGGCCACGATCAGAGCATGACCGCGGGTATTCACTCGCTGGAGGAGGTGCTCAAGCAGCCC
>JAQBZA010000396.1 GCA_027622795.1 Planctomycetota bacterium
GGTCTGCATCTTCCTCCGTATCCCTCCCCGGCTTGATGAGGATGCGTGAGCCGGCAAACTCCGTGTGGTCGTGGATCGGGCCATTCTGAAACGGTCCGGCTCCGAGAAACCATCGTGACCGTGAATCACTCGCCACATGCTTGCTGCCGCTTTGCCACACCGGCAGCCCCGTGTCGCGCCAGTAGGCAAAGAGACTGATCTTCGCCACCGCCCGCTGGTCGGTTTTCTTGGCGAGGGCAATTTCAGGGAGCGTGGTGCCGTTTCCAACAAACTCGACTTGCGTGGCCGGGATGCCAATCAGCACCTCGCTGCGATCGGTGCCGAGCGCACCGGCGCGGGCCTGCAGCACGATCTCGGCATCCTCTCTCTTTTCCGCAAGAATGCAGCCACAATCGAGCATCTGGTGTTGGAGCGTGGCCCACAGATACGCCGCATCGTCGACATCGCTGAGCACGGTGGTCTCGAGAAACACCTTCCGGCCGGCGAGCGGCTGCAGGTCGAGCTTCATGACCGTTCGCTCAATTGCGTCGGAGATGAGCAACTGCTGGGTGGCGGCCCGCTTGGAATCACTCCACATCGCCTTGCCGCAGCCGGTACACGCCACCGTGGTCAACACAGCAGGGAGCACCAACAACTGGATGCAAAGCCGGGGTAGGAGCAGGGGACGTCTCGGCATGGCCGCGAAACGGTAGCAGGCCCGGCGGCGTTCCACCACGGCAAAACAGCCAGTCATCGCCTTTTGCCAAGCAGCCGTCGAATCGCGTATTTTTGCAGGCCAACAGTTCACCATGAACCCAATTGATTTCGCTCTCCGTCGCCCGTGGACCGTGCTCGTCACGGTGACGGCGCTCGCCCTCCTCGCCGGCGTGGCCGTGCGGCGGATGAAGATCGACGTCTTCCCCAGCCTCAATTCGCCGGTGGTCTATGTCTGCCAGCCCTACGGCGGCATGGACCCGGCCCAGATGGAAGGGCTACTCACCAACTACTACGAGTATCACTTCCTCTACATCTCCGGCATCCACCACGTGGAGAGCAAGAGCGTGCAGGGGATGGCGATCATGAAGCTCGTCTTCCACCCGGGCACCGACATGGCCCAGGCGATGGCCGAGACGATCGGCTACGTCACGCGGTCGCGGGCCTTCATGCCGCCGGGTACCGTCTCCCCCTTCATCACGCGATTCGACGGCGGCAGCGTGCCGGTCGGCTATCTCGTGCTCTCCAGCGCCACCAAGAGCATCGGCGAGATCCAGGACCAGGCCCTCTTCAAGGTCCGCCCGATGTTTGCGGCGCTGCCTGGCGTGTCGGCGCCGCCACCGTTTGGCGGCAGCCAACGCACCGTGGTGGTGCGGCTCGATCCCGAGCGGCTCCAGGCGCTGGCGATGGCCCCCGACGAAGTGATCACCGCGCTCACCAAGGGCAACGTCATCAGCCCCTCGGGGGTTGTCCGCGTGGGCGACGAGATGCCGATCGTGTCGGTCAACGCGCTGGTGAAAAATGTCACCGACCTGCTCGATATCCCAATCCGCAAGAGTGGTGGCACGATCGTCTTCCTGAAGGATGTGGCGACTGTTGCCGACTCCAGCGACGTGCCCACCGGCTACGCGCTCGTCAACGGCCGCCGCGCCGTCTACATCCTCGTCACCAAGCGGGCCGAGGCCTCCACGCTCACCGTCGTCGACAACGTGAAGCGGGCGCTGCCCGACATGCGGGCCGTGCTCCCCGACGATATCGACGTCGGCTTCGAGTTTGACCAGTCGCCCACCGTGACCGGGGCGATCGGCAGCCTCATCATGGAGGCGATCAGCGGGGCAGCGCTGATCGGGCTGGTGGTGCTCCTCTTTCTGCGCGACTGGAGAAGCGCGGTCGTAGTCGTGCTCACCATTCCCTTCGCGCTGGCCGGTGGCCTCGTAGGCCTGTGGGTGAGCGGCCAATCGCTCAACCTGATGACGCTCGGCGGCCTGGCGCTGGCCGTCGGCATCGTCGTCGACGAGGCGACCGTGGAGATCGAAAACATCCATGCCAAACTCGCGGGGCTCGCCGGTGGCGGCGCGGGCAGCGTCTCACTGGCGGTGCGGCAGGGCAACATGGATACGGCTGTGCCCCGCCTGCTGGCGATGCTCTGCGTGGTGGCCGTCTTCCTGCCGAGCTTCTTCATGGAAGGCACGGCGCGGGCGTTGTTTGTGCCGCTCTCGCTGGCCGTCGCCTTCGCGATGACATCGAGTTACCTTCTCTCCAGCACGTTTGTGCCGGTCGCCGCAGCCTGGCTCCTCAAGCCACATGTCGCTGGGCACGCCACCGATCACGCAGCCGACACGGTGGGGCCACTCAAGCGGAATTTCATCACCCTCTGCCGCACCGGCGTCGGCCTCCGCTGGCTCCTTGCGCCTCTCGGTCTCACCGGCTGCCTGGCGGTGGCCTGGCTGGCGGGCCGCACGCTCGGCCTCGAGATCTTCCCCCGCATCGACGCCGGTCGCTTCCAGGTGCGGATCGAGGCTCCTACCGGCACGCGGATTGAGAAGACCGAGCAGATTGTTCAACGGGTGCTCAAGGTGGTGGACGAAGAAACCGGCGGCACGCAGGCCGGCTCATCGAGCGTGGTCGACATCTCCGTCGGCTACGCCGGACTCATCCCGTCGAGCTACCCGATCAACGCTATCTATCAATGGACCGGCGGGCCGGAGGAGGCGGTGCTCCGCGTCGCCATGCGCCCGGATGCTCATGTCGACATTGCCACACTCATCGCCCGCCTGCGGGAGCGGCTCCCCGGCGAACTGCCTGGCGTGTCGTTTTCATTCGAGCCGGCCGACATCATCAGCGAAGTGATGAGCTTCGGATCACCGACGCCGGTCGAGGTGGCCGTGAGCGGGCCGAACTTCGACGACACGAAGGCCCACGCTGAAAAAATCCGTGCCGCGCTGGCCGCCGTGCCGACCCTCCGCGACGTCCGCTACGCCCAGGCGCTCGACTACCCGGCGGTCCGTGTGTCGATCGACCGCCGCCGGGCTGGAGCGAGCGACGTCACCGCCGACCAGATCGCCCGCTCGCTCGTCGCCGCTACCTCGTCGAGCCGGTTCGTCGTGCCCAACTACTGGCCTGATCCCAAGAGCGGCATCGGCTATCAGGTGCAGGTGGAGATTCCTTACGAGATCATGGATTCGGTCACCGACATCGCCACGCTTCCCGTGCGGCGGACCGAGGCTGGCGGCGTGCTCCTTCGCGATGTGGCCGACGTGTCGCGAACGACGATGCCAGGCCAGTTTGACCGCTACAACATGAAGCGGACGGTGTCGCTCACCGCCAACATCTCCGGCGAGGATCTCGGCCGGGCAGCCGAGCACGTGGCAGCGGCGGTGGCCGCGGCCGGTGCGCCGCCCAAGGGCGTGAAGGTCGATCTCCGCGGCCAGGTCGCCCCGCTGTGGGAGATTCTCCGCGGTCTCTCGATTGGGCTGGTGGCGTC
>JAQBZA010000397.1 GCA_027622795.1 Planctomycetota bacterium
GGCCTTCACCCGCCCCCGGCGTTTCCCTACCTTCCCGCCTCTCAAAACACCGCGGGACGGGGCTGCTCAGAGCGTCAACGGGCTGCCCGCCGCCATCTGCCGGGGCCTTGGAAGCAATGGTGAAGCTCTTCGACCGACTGCAGCTGCCGTGGACTGTCGACTCGCTGGTGGTCTCGCCCACCGACACCGAAGCTGCGGGCCTCGCCGCTGCGGCCGAAGCGGCCCGCAACGACGCGGCCGTGGCCACGGCTGTCTCCGAGCCAGCCGAGCCGAAGAGTCGCCGCAAGGTGCGCACCCGCACGCGGATTGTGCACAAGCGCGACCGGCGGATTCTGCGGCTCACCGGCGATGAGATCGCCGCCGAAACCGTCTACGGATTCCATCTGGTGGTGCCCGCCTGGAACGTCGATGTGGCGATCGGCATCGTTCGCGACGGCGTGATTGAGCCTTGGACCAACGCGGTCTTCCTGAGCCTCTTTGGGGCCGGCGATCATGTGGTCAACGTGGGGGCCAACTTCGGCTACTACGCAGCCCTGGCGGCCCAGCGGGTTGGTGGCGAAGGCCGGGTGTATGCCGTGGAGGCCAACCCGGTGGTGTTTGCCTACCTGCTCAAGGGCATGTTCTGGAGCGGGTCGCCCGGCATCGTGCGGGCCCACAACTGTGCCGCTGTCTCGCCCGACAAGCATGGCGAGAAGCTGACCTTCTGCTACGACCCGCAGTTTATCGGCGGCGGCAACCTCTTCAGCAGGGCAAGGATTGGCCGCGAACTCACCGAGTGCCTGTGGTCGGAAGAGACGATGCCCGAGATCCTCGACGACCAGCGGAAGTTCATCCCGCGAGGCCTGTTCCGCGAGGTGGAGACGGAGGGTCGTACGGTCGACTCGTTCGTCGATCAGCCGGTCAAGGCGATGCTGATTGATGCCGAGGGCTCCGAGAGCTACGTGATCGGCGGTGCCCACCGCGTGATCAGCGAGAGCCCCGACATCTCGTTGATCGTGGAATGGGATCCCCACTCCTACCGGCACCACGAGCACCTGCGTCCCAACATCGACGCGATGTGGAACTTCCTGCTCGACGAGCAGGGCTTCAAGGTGTTTCGCATCTGCCCCGAAGACTATCCCGGCTTTGGCCACATGCCGAAGCTGGAGCCGGTCACCACCCGCGAGCAGATCTTCAACCTGCCCCACTCCGACCTGCTGATGAAGCGGGGCTGAGTTGCCCGCTGGCTGCAACCGGGCGTACACTTTATTTGATCAAGTTGGTCATCTGAGAGTGCCGTTCGTCAGTTCCGTGAGGAGCAGCCAGGAGAGGCCATGCCCGAGCACGTGCAAGTCGGTGAAGCGAAGGCGCACCTGTCTGCGCTGCTCGACCGCGTGGAACGGGGTGAGGAGATCCTCATTGCCCGGCGCAATAAGGTGATCGCCCGGCTCGTACCGGACCAGGGCATTCCGCGGTCCGTCGCTGACGTTTTCCGGAGTGCTGCGGCACTGGGCGGTCTGCACGTTGAGCCACCGGCCGAACTGCCGGTTGAAGCCTTTTCGCTCGATTGAGAGCGTTGATGCGATATCTGCTCGACACCAACGTGCTCATCGCCCTCACCAAAGGCCTCGGGAGGGTTGCCGAACGGCTCGAGAAGCTTGATGCCGCGTCGGTTCTCATCCCTGCCGTGGTTGTCGCCGAAATCGAGTACGGCATCGCGAAGAGCCGAAAACGAAGCGTCAATCGGCGGGTTTTCGATGAGCTTCTATCGAGTTTTACGGTGTCTGTCTTCGACGCAGCAGCTGCCGCGGCCTACGGGCCGATTCGAGCCTCGCTCGAGCGGAAAGGCAGGCTGATCGGCCCCAACGATCTTTTGATCGCGGCCACTGCGGTTGCCCTCAAAGCGACCTTCGTCACCGACAACCTGCGCGAGTTTCAGCGCGTCGACGGCCTCCGCGTGGAGAACTGGCTCGCCTGAGCGGCCCGGCAGCGTTACGCCAGTGGGTTTTCGCGGCTGGTCAGTGGCAGCGTGACCCGCTCGCCGGTGAGGGCGGAGGCGTAGACAGAGGTGGTCATCTCCACGACGCGGCGGCTGGCGAACATGCCGGCTTCCGGCTCGCGGTCTTCGCGGATGGCATCGAGCAGATCGACGACGGCCCGGCGGCCCCAGCTGGCCCGCTCGGCCGACCGCTCTTCGTTCGACACGCTGGCCGCTTCGCTGGCGTCTTTGAGGAGCGTGCCGTCGGGCATGATCGGCTGCCAGGGCACGTCGCGGTCAACCCGCCACAGCGGCACGCGGCGGATGAAGGCGTGGGGCATCTGATCGGAGCGGATGTGGATCGAGCCGCTTGAGCCGATCAGCATCAGGCCAAAGGGCGGCTGCTTGAGCCCGGCTTCGCGGACGCTTGAAAAGAAGCCGATCGGTCCGTCGGCCAGGCCCCACATCGCGTGAATCGCATCGCCGGCGATTCTGCCGAGACCTTCGGGCCCGTCGATTGCGTCGGCCTTGGTGATCAGCCGCCCGCCCTCGCTCACCGACGCCTGGCACCACTGCGGAGCACCGCCGAGCGAGGCCATCATGTCGAGGATATGGCTGCCGAGCACCCACAGGTCTTCGCCCCCGCCGCGAGCGTCTTCCTTGCCGCGGCCGCGGAGCTCAAGCAGCTGGCCGATCCGCCCGTCGTCGATCATCTCGCGAACCCGCGCAAACGTCTCGCTGTAGCGGTTGACAAAGCCGCAGACGAGCTTTGTGCCGGCCTTCTGGCAGGCGGCGATCACAGCATCCGCTTCAGCCGGCGTCTGCACAAACGGCTTCTCAATGAAGATCCCCTTCGCCCCGGCCTCTGCGGCGGCGATCGCCATCTCAGCGTGGCAGTCGACATGCCGCATGCAGATCACAACGACGTCGGGCTTCTCGTCGGCGAGCATCTTCCGCCAGTCGGTGTAGGGCGTGATGCCGCCGAGCCGCGTGGCCGCCTCCTCCGCCCCTTCGTCGGTCGCATCGGCAACAGCGACATACGCCGTGCCGGGTGCGTTGAGCCAGAGCTCATCGATCGCGTGGCCCCAGTCGCCCGCTCCCGTCCGCCCAATCGCCACCACACGCAGCGTGTCCATCCTGAGCCCCCAACGCTCTGCCTGATCACAGCGGCAGCGACAACCGCTTGCCGCCACCGAAAACTCCCCACGGCGATGTCACGACAGAGGGCGGTTTTCGGTATCGTTTGCCAGTCACCGAGCCTACCCGCGGAACGCGCACCATGCACATGCACGCCCATCACGGACATGCCCACGGGGTCGCGGGCCCATCGCAGCAGATGGATCGGGCGATGGGCGTGGGCGTGGTGCTGAATGTGGTGTTTGTCGTCGTGGAGCTGGTGTTTGGGTTTGCGGCCGACTCGCTGGCGCTGATCTCGGATGCGGGCCACAATGCCGGCGACGTGCTGGGGCTGCTGTTAGCGTGGGGGGCGCACTGGCTGG
>JAQBZA010000398.1 GCA_027622795.1 Planctomycetota bacterium
CGGTGATTGACGGGTCGCGTCGAGATCTTCCGCATTGGCCGGCTCTTCCGCGGCAGGGGCGGTGGAGGCGACGAAGGAGTCAGATGTCCAGAAGACTGGTTCGGAAAGCGACCGGGCAACGGCCTGGGCCGTGTCGGCTGCGGTGTCGCTCGCCGTTGGCATGACCACCATGCCGCCGGTTGCATTGGCGATCGCGGCGAGGCATGGCCAGTTGACCATCGGGCCGGTAGCAACGGCATGAAACGCAACCTTTTCCATCCGCAGCCGACCGAGCATCGCCTTAAAGGGGAGCGGTGCAGTGCCGGTCAGTCCCGGGCCATCCCCGATGTAGATGATCCGGCGGGCACGATTGGCACTTTCGTCGAAGAGCTGAGATGCGGCGTCGAGGCCGCGGACAATGTCGGTGGAGCCGAGAGGAGTTCGGCTTTCCAGGCGGGCCACCGCTTCGGTTGTCTGGGCCGCCTTGGCTGCCGCAAAACTGTCGGAGAGCGGTTCGCAGGTGACGTCGATTGCCACGAGACGAACGCGGTCGTTGGGTGACATCAGCGCGAGGAGCTCGCTGACGGTGTCGTGTGCGGCCGACAGATACGCGCCTGCCTGGCTTGCCGATGTGTCGACCAGCACCAGGATGTCGCACGGCAGCAACTCCGCTTCAGCTGCTTCTGCACGAAGCCCCACCGCGGTGACCTGGAGCATCTGAGGCTCGCCGGAGTCGATTGATCCCTGAGGCTGCTCGGCAGCGGACTCAACGAACGAGATCGTTGCCGAAACCGGCGCGGCACCCGCAGGGGTGTCGGCGGAGATCGCAACACCACCTGATGGCATCGGGACGAGGCAAGCAAGCAAGAGGGCCGTTCCTGCGTGAAGCCAGCCCCAGCGGTCAGTTTCCCGCTGCACCATAACGACAACTCCTTTATGTGTTCGCGGAGCCGATGATCGAATGCGACCATCGCTGAGAGGCAACCGCGACTCTGTCTTCCCCGAGGCATGTCGGCCGTGCGAGGCGATGAGCGGACAGACCGCCCATCAACTCCTTCACTTGGAGAGCATAGATTCACAGGGTTGCCGCCGCCAACGGCGATTCCTTCGAGAAAAATCGCTTTCGGCCGATCTTTGCCTTCAGGGAGAGACCGCGAATACTGGCGACGTCGCCTGAAAGGGACTGACCGCCGGGGCATCAGCTGCCGGTGCGTGAAGCGAATGAATGCGGTTTATTTTGAGGGAGAGTGGTTGCATGAAGAGGAATGCGAGCCGGCCTGTGCCGCGGGGGAGATCGCTGCTGTTGAGGGGTAGGCTGACTTTCTGGGGGCCCTGGGCCCTCGTGGGGGTGGCGGTGATGCCCGGGGGGAGCCACGGTCAGGAGCCGCTGCCGATCACTCCTCCCCAGGCTCGGGCGACGCGGCAGTTGACGCCGGACGAACTGACCAACATTCATGTCTACGAGGCGGTCAATCGCAGCGTTGTCAACATCAACACGAAGGGCACCGTGGCTGCCGGGCTCTTTCTCTTCGAGGTGCCGTCGGAGGGGGCAGGCTCGGCAAGCGTGATCGACAAGCAGGGGCACCTGCTCACCAACTACCACGTGGTGGAGGGCGCGGATGAAATCCAGGTGATGCTCTACGACAGCTCGGCGTATGAGGCAAAACTGGTCGGGTTTGACGCTGCAACGGATGTCGCGGTGCTGCGGATCGACGCCCCCGCGGAGCTTCTTGAGCCCGTGGTGTTTGGCACGTCGGCCGACCTGCTTGTTGGGCAGCGGGTGTTTGCAATTGGCAACCCGTTCGGCCTTGAGAGAACCCTCACCACAGGCATCATTTCCAGCCTCAATCGGTCGCTGCCCACGAAATCTGGCCGCACGATCAAATCGATCATTCAGACCGACGCAGCCATCAATCCGGGCAACTCTGGTGGGCCGCTGCTCGACAGCCAGGGCGCGCTGATCGGCATGAATACGGCGATCGCCAGCCGCACAGGGCAGAGCGCAGGGGTTGGGTTTGCGATCCCTGTGGGAACCCTGCAGCGGATCGTGCCTCAGCTGATTCTCAAAGGAAGGGTGACCCGTGCCGACGCGGGAGTCGCCCGTGTTTTTCAGACAGAAAGGGGCTTGCTTGTTGCGGGTTTGGTGCCAGGCGGGCCCGCAGAGCGGGCTGGCGTGCGGGGATTTAAGGTGATTCGCGAACGGCGGCGGCAGGGGCCGTTCATGGCTGAGTACACGCGTGTCGATCGCAGCGGTGCGGACACGATCCTGGCAGTGGACGGAAACGGGGTGAAAACCGTCGATGATTTCCTCTCGGCAGTCGAGACCCAAAAGCCCGGAGAACGAGTTTTGGTGACCGTGGAGCGGGAGGGCCACCGCTTAGACGTCCCGATTGTCCTCGATGAGGCGTTGTGAGCGGGGTGTGAGGGCGAGCGAACGTCCGCAGGCATCGAGCTGCCCGTGGAAAAAGCCATCCACGGCCTGTTTCCACTCAGACGACGCCGCCAAAAGCCGAGGTTTTTGGGCGTCGCCGGTCGCCGCATCCTGCGGCGGCAGACCTGGTTCAGAGCCTGCCAGCAGGAGCCCCCTTCTTCGGGTGGTTTCGTGTGCGGAATTGCCAAAAAAACACGGAGATTTTTATTTCGTGTTGACCGGCGGCCTTCGCCTGCTATCTTTCCCTCACTGGACCAACGCGGCACACGTCGCTGCGGTTCGTTGTTCCTTGAAAATCTGGTAGTTCGATCTCTTTCAGTTTTGGCCGGCACGCGACCGTGACCGGCACCGAAACAGATTGTCCCGGCTTAGCTTTGCTGAGTTTTGGGCAACGATCTTTTCGGAGTCTGATTTTTCCAGTTTCCGAACACTTCAACTGAAGGGTTTGATTCTGGCTCAGAATGAACGTTGGCGGCATGGATTAGGCATGCAAGTCGAGCGAGAAGTCTACTTCGGTAGGCGGACAGCGGCGAAAGGGACAGTAATGTGTAGGCACCTACCCTTGGGTCCGGGATAGCTGCGGGAAACCGCAGGTAATACCGGATGACATCTCCGGATCAAAGGTGTGATTCCGCCCGAAGAGGGGCCTACATCCTATTAGCTTGTTGGTGAGGTAACGGCTCACCAAGGCGACGATGGGTAACGGGTGTGAGAGCATGACCCGTGTCATTGGGACTGAGACACTGCCCAGACACCTACGGGTGGCTGCAGTCGAGAATCTTCGGCAATGGGCGAAAGCCTGACCGAGCGATGCCGCGTGCGGGATGAAGGCCCTCGGGTTGTAAACCGCTGTCAACGAGGAGGAAGTGCAAGGGGGTTCTCCCTCTTGTTTGACCTATTCGAGAAGGAAGTACGGGCTAAGTTCGTGCCAGCAGCCGCGGTAAGACGAACCGTACAAACGTTATTCGGAATTATTGGGCTTAAAGGGTGCGTAGGCTGCGCGGAAAGTTGGGTGTGAAAGCCCTCGGCTCAACCGAGGAATTG
>JAQBZA010000399.1 GCA_027622795.1 Planctomycetota bacterium
GGCCAGCGGCGGCGGTACGTCCGGCCGCTTCTCGATCAGGTTGGGGGGCTGTTTCTTCGCGTGCGCCTTGATCCGCTCGGCAAGCTTGCCCTGGGCGAACGGGGCCCTGCCCACCAGCAGGTAGTAGAAGGTGCAGCCGAGCGAGTAGATGTCGCTGCGGCGATCGGCGAGGTGGCTGTCGGTTGCCTGCTCGGGCGCGAGGTAGTCGGCCGTGCCCAAGACCTTCTCGTCGTGTTCCCTGGTCAGCGACGCTTCCTTATCGTCGTCGCTGGCCAGGGCGAGGCCGAGGTCGAGAATCTTGACGGTGCCTTTGCGGTCGAGGATCAGGTTGGCCGGCTTGATGTCGCGGTGCACCAGGCCCTCCTCGTGGGCGAACTGAAGGCCGAGCGCCGCCTGGCGGATGTAATCGACCGCGTCCCGCAGGTCGAGCGGCCCCTCCTGCTTGACCTTGGCGTGAAGGTCGGTGCCCTCGATGTATTCCATCACGATGAAGTGGATGGTGTCGACGTTGTCGAGGTCGAAGGCCCGGGCCAGGTTTTGATGGCCCAGCCGAAACGCCGTCCGGGCTTCCCGCTCGAAGCGGGCGAGAAACGATGTCTGATCGACCCGCTTGACCGGCAGCACCTTGATTGCCACCTGCTGGTGGAGGGGGGTGTTTTCAGCGAGGTAGACGCTGCTCATGCCACCCGCTCCCAGCAGTCGCAGCAGCCGATACTTGCCGAGCATGAAGCCCCTGTGTTTCCCTTTTTGGAGCTGCCCCAGCTGCCAGTGGGTCAGCAGGCCGGCGTCGAGAAATGCCTGCGGCAGTTCCTCTGGCAGATCGGCCTCGGGATCCGGCCAGGCGGCTGCGATCTCGGACAGCCGCGGCTCCTCGACCAGACCGCTCTTGCGAAGAACCGCGAGAAACTCGCCGACGGTGCGGGTGGGATGGGCCATGGGGAAAAGGCTGTCAACACGAGGTGAACTCCCCACGAGCCTAGCACGCGACGCGGCGGGCGTTGCGGAAGAGACCGGCGGCCGTAGGCCCAGGCCGGTAATCTGTGGATTCAGTCTGCCGCCGAGAAGCCTCCCGCCCCATGCCTGTCGTGCTCTACACTCGCCGCGGCTGCCATCTCTGCGAGGCAGCCGAAGACATCCTCGCCGCTGCCGGTCTGCAGGTGCGGCTCGTCGACGTCGACCAGGACGCGGGCGTGGCGACGACGTATGGCCTGCGGATCCCGGTCGTCGAGATCGACGGCCAGACCGTGCTCGAGGGCCGGTTTGACGAGCGGCAGTTGGCCGCGGTACTCGCGCGGTTCAAAGACCGAGATTGAGGCCGCGGCGGCGGAGTTGCTCCATCAAGGCGGCCGCGTCCGTGAACAGTTCGGCATCCCAGCCGGCGGCCCGGGCGGCCGCGATGTGTTCCGGAAGATCATCGCAGAAGAAGATGGCTTCGGCCGGTACACCGGCCCGCTGTTCGGCGTGGGCGAAGATCGCGGGATCGGGTTTGGCCGCCGGCACTTCGTGGCTGAGCACGATCTCGCGGAAGCCGCCCAGGAGCACGCCCCAGCCACGGTCGAGCAGGTGCCGCCAGTGGATGTCGCAGGTGTTCGAGAGGATCCCGATCGGCACGCCGGCCCGCTCGAGCCCCGCGATCACCGGCAGGATCTCGGCGTTGAGTTCAAACATGTCGGCCGCCGCGGCAGCCAGGGCGGCCGGATCCGACGTGCTGGCGGTCTGCCGGGAAAACGCGTCGTGGAAAGCCGGCCAGTCGATCAGGCCGGCCTCGAGATCGCGTTGCAGCCCGCCCATCACCGCCGCCTGGACTGCTACCGGATCGCTGCCGCAGACGGCCGCCATGTTTCGAAACGCCCGCTCGCGATCGAACGTGGCGATCACGTTACCCAGGTCGAAATAGACGAACGCAGGAGGCATGGCGATCCCGGCGGCCGGGCGGGCCGCTTTCAATGACACCGAGAGCATACTATCCTGCCGGTTTTCCCGGCCGATAGGCCGCTGTCACTTCTGCAAGGAACACGTCGGATGTCCGTTTTGAACCGCACCAGCTCGCGGATCACCCAGCCCCGCTCCCAGGGCGCCTCGCAGGCGATGCTCCTCGGTACCGGCCTCTCGCCGGCCGACCTCGACAAGCCGCAGGTCGGCATTGCGAGCATGTGGTACGAGGGCAACACCTGCAACATGCACCTCGACCGCTTGGCGGCCAAGGTTCGCGAGGGCGTTGCGGCAGCCGGCATGGTGGGGATGCGGTTCAACACGATCGGCGTCAGCGACGGGATCTCGATGGGCACCGAGGGGATGAGCTATTCCCTCCCCTCCCGCGACGTGATCGCCGATTCGATCGAGACGGTGATGCAGGCCCAGTGGTATGACGGTCTGGTGGCGATTCCCGGCTGCGACAAGAACATGCCGGGCTGCCTGATCGCGATGGGCCGGCTCAATCGGCCGGCATTGATGGTCTATGGCGGCACCATCAAGCCGGGGCACCTCGCCGATGGCACCCCGCTGGACATCGTCTCGGCCTTCCAGTGCTACGGCGAGTATGTAGCTGGCCGCATCGATGATGACCGCCGAAGCGATATTGTGCGGCATGCCTGCCCCGGTGCTGGGGCCTGCGGCGGCATGTACACCGCCAACACCATGGCCACTGCGATCGAGGCCATGGGCATGGCCCTTCCCGACTCGGCCTCGATTCCGGCTGAGCATCCCGACAAGTTGGCCGAATGTCGCCGGGCTGGCGAGGTTCTGTTGCACCTGCTTGAGCGTGACCTCAAGCCGCGGGACATCATGACCCGCCGGGCCTTTGAAAATGCCATGGTGGTGATCATGGCTCTGGGTGGTTCAACCAACGCGGTGCTGCACCTCATCGCCATGGCCCGTAGCGTTGGCGTGTCACTTGAGCCAGCCGATTTCCAGGCCGTTTCCAAGCGAATCCCCTACCTCGCCGACCTTAAGCCGAGTGGTAAATTTGTTCAGGAAGATCTCCACTCGATTGGCGGCACGAGCGGCCTGATGAAGTACCTGCTCGACAAGGGGCTGCTTGATGGCGACTGCCTGACGGTGACCGGCAAGACGCTCGCAGAGAATCTGGCTGGCAGCAAGGGTTTGGCCGAAGGACAGAAGATCATTCAGCCGGTGGAACAGCCACTGAAGCCAACGGGCCATATTACGATTCTCACCGGGAATCTTGCTCCCGGGACAGCCGTAGCGAAGATCACCGGCAAGGAGGGTTCGCGGTTTGCGGGGCCCGCCCGAGTGTTTGATAGCGAAGAGGATATGCTGGCCGCCCTTGAGAACGGAGGCATCCACCGGGGCGACGTGGTGATCATCCGCTATGAGGGGCCCAAGGGAGGCCCCGGCATGCCTGAGATGCTCACTCCTACTTCTGTCCTGATGGGGGCCGGGCTTGGTAATGACGTCGCCCTGATCACCGACGGCCGGTTCTCAGGCGG
>JAQBZA010000007.1 GCA_027622795.1 Planctomycetota bacterium
TTCCGCGCCCCACATCACACAATTAGCGAAGCCGGGCTGATCGGTGGCCGCTCGATCCCGATGCCGGGCGAGATTTCACTCGCGCACAACGGTGTTCTTTTTCTCGACGAGCTTCCCGAATTCAACCGGCGCACCCTCGAGGTGCTCCGGCAGCCTCTCGAGGATGGCACGGTGACGATCAGTCGCGCCAAGTCGTCGACTATTTTCCCCGCTGAATTCATGCTCGTGGCAGCACTCAACCCCTGTCCCTGTGGCTATCGTGGCGACCCGCGGCGCGAGTGTCAGTGCACCGCGCCGCAGGTTGAAAAATACATGGGCAAAATCTCCGGGCCGCTCGTGGACCGGATCGACATCCACCTCGAAGTACCTGCGGTTCCCTTTCGAGAACTGTCGGCGAGTCGCCCCGGCACTTCGAGCAATCAGATGCGGGAAGCGGTCCTCGCGGCGCGGCTTCGGCAAGCACGGCGATTCTCCGACGCCTCAACGCACCACGGCCGTCCTCTCACGCGCTGCAATGCCAGAATGAGCAGTCGGTTGATCCGGGAACACTGCCCGCTCGAGCCGGCAGCCGCCGAACTCCTCCGGGCCGCGGTCACCGACCTTGGCCTGTCTGCACGTGCCCATGACAAGGTGCTGCGGGTGGCCCGGACGATCGCTGACCTCGATGCTGATGACACGATCCAGTGCAGTCACATCAGCGAGGCCATCAATTATCGCGTTCTTGACCGCGGACTGTGGACATGAGCGTCCGTTTCTGTGGTTGCGGGTGCATCCGCGGTGCTGGCCCACAGTCAGGAATCCTGCTACCTTTTCTCAGAACTCCATACTGCTGAACTCTGCTCGAGGTATTCATGCCGGCTCCAAAACGTGCCAAGAAGGCGACCGTTGCCAAATCTGCTCCGCCCGATTCGGCGACCACTCCCGCCGCGGATGCGACTGGTAAGGGAGGTGCCGGGAAGCGGGTGCTGTTGGTTGATGATGACACGGAAATCATAGAATCGATGCGAACGGTTCTGGAATCTCGCGGCTATGACGTGCTGACCGCACGCGATGGAAATCAAGGGCTGGTGATGGCGGAGTCTCAAAACCCTGATCTCGTCGTACTCGACATGATGATGCCAAAGCGGAGTGGCTTTCTCGTCCTTGAGAAGCTCCGCCGCAGCAGGCCTGTGCCGATGCGGGTGATCATGATCACGGCCAACGAAGGAAGTCGTCACAAAGCATACGCGGAAATGCTCGGTGTCGATGACTACATTCGCAAGCCGTTTGCGATGGATCGGCTTTTAGACAGCGTCGATCGCCTGCTCCAGTCCTGAGCAGCTGGCACATCGACCTCCCGACCGCCAGGAAATGTCGTTTCGCAAAGCCCGAGGGCCGCGAAGTCTGGGCAGTTTGCGCAGCCCAGAGCTGAGATTGACCTGCTGTGAGTGGGTCCATACATTCCGACGATCCCTTGCAACACGTCAGCACACAAGTCGCGCTCGCACGATAGGTTTCTTCGTGAATATGCTCCCGACCTCCGCCGGTGACGACCTCAAGGAGCGCGTGCGGGATTCTGTTGATATCGTCGAACTGATCGGCACCTACATCACACTGCGGCGTTCCGGCAAGGGGCTGGTGGGCCTCTGTCCCTGGCACGACGATTCGCGACCGAGCCTGCAGGTGAATCCGGATCGCCAAACGTTTCGGTGCTGGGTTTGCAATCTCGGCGGTGACGTCTTCAGTTTTCTGATGAAGATGGAGAAACTTGAGTTTCGCGAGGCGCTCGAACAACTCGCTGATCGCGCCGGCATTCCGCTCTCCCGTGGTCAGGCAGCGACCTCCGATCGCAAGGCTGACCTTCACCGTGTGCTCGGCTGGGCTGCCGACCGGTTTTCTGACTATCTCCAAGCCGCGCCCGAAGCCCATGACGCCCGCGAATATCTCAAGAAACGCGGTCTCACTGAGGAGACCATCCACCGCTTCGGGCTCGGCTTCGCACCGTCATCGTGGGACTGGCTCCTGCGGCAGGCATCGGCGGCGGGTATCGGAACCGGTCTCTTGACCGCTACCGGCATGACCGTGGAGCGGCAGGATCGTTCGGGCCACTACGACCGATTTCGTGACCGTGTGATCTTCCCGATCCGTGACCCGCTGGGGAGATGCGTCGCCTTCGGCGGTCGCGTGCTGCCCGGTGCATCGCCCGAATCGGCCAAATACATCAACTCCCCCGAGACCAGGCTGTTTTCAAAAAACACCATGCTCTATGGACTCGATACCGCCCGCGAGGCAATGAGCCGGACGCGTCGGGCGGTGGTGGTCGAGGGCTACACCGATTGTCTCGCCGCTCGACAGGTAGGCATCGACGACGTCGTGGCCGTGCTCGGCACAGCCCTTGGTGAGAAACATGCAAAATTACTGCGCCGCTACGTCGAGCGAATCGTGATCGTGCTCGACGGCGACGATGCGGGCCGACGACGGACCGACGAAATTCTTGACGTGTTGCTGGCCGAGCCGGTCGACCTTCGCATCGTCCGTCTCCCCGCCGGTGCCGACCCCTGTGACTTTATTCTTGATCATGGGCGTGACGCATTTGAATCGCTTCTGGAGGGTGCGGTTGATCCCCTCGACTATCGCCTCGAGGAGGCAGTCGCGCGCTTGCCCCCGGACGCCAGCGACGAAGCTCTGCTGGGTGCCGTCGAGAGCGTCCTCTCGGCACTGGCGAATGTATCGCCACGATCGCCCATTTCTCCCTCCCAACGACGGCTCCGCGAGGATCAAGTGATTGGCCGGATGGTGCGACGATTCGGGTTATCACGCGATGTGCTGCGTGCGCGAATCCTCGAACTTCGCACCCAACGGCCGAGCCATCCATCTCCACACGAGTCATCGGGGGCGATGAACATGCTCCCAAACAAACTCCCAGCTTGGGATCGGGAGGTAATTGAGGTGCTCGTCGGAGTCCCGGAGGGAGCCGGGCTTGTCATCCGCGAGGTGGAGGCCTCGGAACTCGAGAGCCACGCCGGCCGGGAGGTGCTCGAGGCAGCTCGTCGGCTCCATGATGATGGCCGCCAGGTAGCGCTCCAAAATCTCCTTCTTGAGATTGCCGATCCGCGCCTGCAGAGCATGCTCGTTGCAGTTGATGAAGAGACGCTCCGTCGCGGCCCCGTTGACTTCCAAACACGAATCGACCACCTGCGAGACGCTCTGCGACGCCGTTCCGCCGAACGGCAGGCGCACGCGAGCGCGCGGCAACTGAAAACCTCTCGGTTGGATCCCAACTCGGAGGCGGCACTTTTGGAGCAGCTCGTCGTACAACGACGGGCCGCTCAGGGCATGGCCAATCCCAAGGACGGGTGAGGATGCCCATCTCGTCGCTGCAATCGGCACTCTCAGGGAACGTTTTTCACGTCCACTGGGGTGCCGGGGGGCGGTGCGGGTGACGGTACGATGGAGAAGGAGAACCACGACATGAGCGCTCACGTCAACAGGCTGACCAACGATCAGGATCACTCGACTCTTGAGGCCGCTCCCCTGGCCTCGACCGGTCCGCTGGGCCATGGCGACCTCGAGTTGCTTTCCCTGATCGCGGCCGGCAAGGCCCGGGGCTATCTGACGTTTGACGAGGTCAATGCATATCTTCCCGATGAAGCTGTTGATCCGGAAAAGATTGACGCCTTGCTCGTGGCCCTTGAAGAGCAGGGAATCGAGCTGCTCGACAGTCCGCCAGTGGACGAGACCGATTCCGCAGCGAGCGGCCGGCCGGCCGACGCCCCCAAGCCCACGACACCCCGTCGCGAAGAGGTGATCACGACACCACCATCGAATGCCGGTAATGACCCCATTCGGATGTATTTGGCTCAGATGGCGGAGATCCCCCTTCTCACCCGCCGCGAGGAGATCTCATTGGCCAAGCGGATTGAGGTGACCCGGAAGCGGTTCCGCCGTGCCATCCTCGGCTGCACGTACTCGATGCAGGCTACGGTCGACACGCTCCGCCGTGTGCATGAAGGCGCGCTCCCGTTCGACCGCACGATCAAGGTATCCCTCACAGAGCGGCTTACAAAGGAACAGATTCAGGCCCGCATGCCGCACAATCTGGCGACACTCGAAGACCTGCTGACCCGAAGCAAGGCCGACTTTCGGATGCTGATCAGTACACGCACCAGCGATGAAGATGCCAAATCTGCTCGGCAACGATTTCGTCGAACACGTGCCAAGGCACTGACGCTTGTCGAGGAACTCAGCCTGCGAACCCGTCGTGTCCAGCCTCTCATGAAGGTACTGCGGGGAATGTCAACTCGCATGGACAAGATTCAGGGGGATCTGCGTGCCATGCGGGAGGGCCATCTTTCCACCGACGATCGGGCAGACATGCGGAAGGAACTCCGTGACCTCATGCTGGCGACTCAGGAGAGCCCGCGGTCGCTCCGAACCCGTGTCGGCATGCTTGACAAGCTGCGCGATGAATACGAGGCAGCCAAGCGCAATCTCTCGGCCGCCAATCTTCGGCTGGTGGTCTCGATCGCAAAGAAGTACCGCAATCGCGGTCTCTCGTTTCTCGACCTTATCCAGGAGGGCAACACGGGCCTGATGCGGGCAGTCGATAAGTATGAGTACCGCCGGGGCTTCAAATTTTCCACGTACGCTACCTGGTGGATTCGCCAGGCTATCACCCGAGCCATCGCCGATCAGGCACGCACGATCCGCATCCCGGTACACATGATCGACGTGCTTTCCAAGCTGCGCACCACTGCCAAAAAACTGCTTCATGAACTCGGCCGTGAGCCGTCGCCCGAAGAAATTGCCGATGCGGCCGGCGTTGGCCTCGAGGAGGCTCGCCGTGTACTAGACATGGGGAGGCAGCCGATGAGCCTCGACCGACCAATCGGTGAGAGCGAGGATGCGAGTTTCAGTGAGTTTGTTGAGGATGAATCGACGCAGAGCCCGACGCAGTCGACCACCAATGAACTCCTCAAGGACAAGATCGAGTCACTCCTGAAAACACTCACCTACCGAGAGCGGGAAATCATTCGCCTGCGCTACGGCCTCACCGATGGCTACACCTACACACTCGAGGAAGTAGGCAGGATTTTCCGCGTGACCCGCGAGCGGGTCCGGCAAATCGAGGCCAAGGCTGTAAAAAAGCTCCAGCACCCCGTCCGCTCGAAGCAACTGGAAAACTTTCTTGAGACATCGCTGAACTAGCGTGCCTGCGGCACCTTGGTCATGGGGCAGCCGAGACTTTGTCCACACCGTGTACTACCTCGTAGCGGCAGATCATTTGCGGGGGTAGACTCAGGGAACCTCCCGAAATGGAATTCCGCATGGCTGTGACCACCGCTTCCGAAACACTTCGCACGCTCCACCGAATTCATCGGCAGTTGGAAGATTTGCGCGGCCGGATTGCTGCGGGACCGCGGCAGGTTGCCGCCCACGCGAAACAGTTGGAGGCGGCCGAGGCTGGCCGGGCGGGCGTCCAGGAAAAGATCCGCCAGGCCAAGTTATCAACTGACCAAAAGCAGCTTCAGTTGCGGTCTGCTGAGGCCAAGATCCTCGACCTCAACGGCAAGCTCAATGCCTGCAAGACTAATCGCGAATACCAACTCCTCACCGATCAGATCGCTGCCGATACGATGGCGACAAAGGTGCTCGAAGACGAAATTCTGGAGAGTCTCGAAAACGTCGATGCCGTGCAGCGAACGCTTCCGGTGGCTGAGCAGGCGGAGGCCGCCACGCGGAAACTGCTTGAGGAAACGAAGGCTCGTGTGGCTGAGGAGGCCGCTGATCTGGAGGCTGAGGTCTCCCGTGTTCAGGCCGAACTCATGGCCACCGAACTCGAACTCACCGGCGATGCGCGTTCGCTCTACGACCGTTCAGTGAAGCACAAGGCCGCCGATGCAATGGCCCCGGTCGAAGGGGAAAGCTGTGGTGGCTGCTTCCAGCAGATCACGGGCAAGATGGCTTCGGATCTTCTGCTCGGCCAGGTGGTGATGTGCCGCAGTTGCGGCCGGCTCCTGTACTCACCTGACGCAAGGGCGCCGGGCTGATTATCGCCCCGCCCCGCCCCGCGAAAGCGTTGGATTTTCTGACAAATTGATTTCCCTACCACCGCTGCTTCTGAAGTGGAGACCTCGTCGATGTCTGACCGTATTCCGATGACTCGTGCCGGCTACGACAAACTCAAGGCGGAAGCCGATGAGTTGGAAACCGTGGAGATGCCCAAGATCACCCAGCGACTGGCTACGGCCCGGGCCGAGGGGGACCTAAGCGAAAATGCGGAGTATCACGGGGCTCGTGAGAGCCAGGGAATGCTTCAGGCGAAGATCAACCTCATTCGTGACAAGCTTGCCCGAGCCGTGATCGTGGAGCGACCCAAAGAGGCAGGCGATGAGGTCGTATTCGGGGCGACTGTCGTTGTGAAGGATCTCGAGTTTGGCGACACCGAAGAGTTTGTGCTCGTCGGTGCCGGTGAGGAGGACTACGACGCCGGCAAGATCAACGTTGCCAGTCCTCTCGCTCAGGGGCTCATGGGCTGCAAGGTTGGTGAGAAGGTGTCGATCGACGTGCCGGCCGGCACGATGAAGCTTGAGATTCTTGAGGTTCGTTTTGACTGACATCACAGTTTGTGGCCATCCACGGCCCGCAAAACCTTGGCGGCCTCTGGCCATGAGGGTAGCGACACGCGAGTGTCTGGCTTACTGGGGCTGCGCAAACCCGTGCAGTACGAGCCAGTCTTGGAGCCGGTCGGGCCACGTCGAGAGCATTGGATCGTCCTTCGCCAGGCCGACGCCGTGCTTTCCTTGTTCGTACACGTGCAACTCTACCGGCACCCTGTGCCGACGACAGGCAAGGTAGAACGCGATCGCATTCTCGGCCAGCACGGTGGCATCTGCGTCGGTCTGAAAAATGAACGTCGGTGGCGTGGCGGCAGTCACTCGCGTTTCGGTGCTGAGCCGCTCGGCAACAGCATCGTCGCCGGCGGGACCAAGCAGGTTGTTTCGTGACCCGCGGTGCGTGGCTGCAGAGTTCAGCGTGATAACCGGATACCCGAGGACGGCCAGATCGGGACGGGCCGAAAGTGCGTCGACGTCATCACCTCTTTCTCCCGCCGGCTGTTCCTCGAAGAGCGTCGCCCCCATCGAAGCCAGATGGCCACCGGCCGAAAAACCCCAGATTCCGATTCGCTTTGGGTCAACTCGATACGTGGCGGCGTTGGCCCGCGCAAAACGCACCGCCCGCTGCACGTCGAGCAATTGCGTCGGATAATGGTAGCCCTTGCTGCCAAGACGATAGTGCAACACGAAGGCGGTGATGCCACGCTCATTGCACCATTCAGCAATTTGTTTGCCTTCGTGGTCGATCGCGAGTCCGCCGTAGCCTCCACCCGGGCAGATGACAAATGCCGCCCCAGAGGCATTTGTCGCAGCGCCTTGCCACACCTCCACAAACGGCTGATCAATGTCGGAATCTCCCCTGGCTCCGGGCGCTCCGTTGGGCCACAACGGTACCTTCACCGGTTCGGCGGCCCCCACGATCCACGTCGCCACCGTGACCATCCCCACCACGCTGACCCGTGAAAGTCCTCTGTGCATCTGTATTCCCCTTTCTTTTGGTTCACTCGAACAATGCCGATCCGATTCGCCCCATTGTCGCCCCTTCGAGGATCGCCTCGACAAAGTCACCACTCATGCCCATCGACAGTTCCGTCAGCATGGCGGCCGACGATTCACTGCGCAGCCGGTCACGGAGTTCGCGGAGGTCGGCGAACTGCCGACGAGCCTGCCCAGACGGGTCGGCACCGCCGGGAATACTCGCCATTCCCATGAGTCCACGCAACCGTATGTGGGGCGATGCCAGGGCTCCCACAACCATGGCCCTCGCCTCGGCCTCATCGGCCCCGGTACGGCCCGGATCGCCGGCGAGATTCACCTCAATGAGGGCTTCGCAGATTCTTCCCTGCTGAGCCGCCTCGTCAGCCAGCGTTGCCAGCAGTCGTTGGCTGTCGAGCGTGTGAATGAGGTGAACCACCTCCAGCGTCCGACGCACTTTATTCCGTTGGAGATGGCCAATCAAATGCCACCGCGGTGCCGGCTCGACCTCTGCAAGCGCTTTCGCCTTGTACCACATTGCCTGCGGCCGGCTCTCTCCGAGATCAAGGCAGCCCGCAGCCAGCACACTGCGGGCGGCATCAACATCGCCATACTTAGTCACCCCGATGATGCAGACATCATCAGCTGATCGGCCTGCCTGCCGGCAGGCCTCTCCCACCCGCCCACGGATCTCCGCCAAACGCTCGACAACGTTCATTACTCGATCTCGACGGCCCGCTGCACGGTGCCGTCGGGTGTGACACGGCCAACCAGGAACTCACAGGCCACGTTACACCCCAGGAGCGTACGGTTGCGTGGCGCATCGAGCGCCCGATAGAGCAGCCACTGATCAAGCCCTACCTGCACCCGGTGTCCCGCGGCCATACTAGGCGGCAGGTTGATGCGGGTATCAGCCACGGTGAGCTGCCGCCATGTCACCTGCTCACCGAGTCGACGCGGATCGCAGTCGAGCCACACCGGTGCGAACATCCGCCCTTGGCCATACTGCTCGATCACCAATCCTGCAGGCGTCGGGACAAACCCACCACGGCCGGACATCTGCCACTCAGGCAGCCCCAGCGGCATAGCGAGGCACCGCATGACCGTATCGTAGAGATAGACTTCTCGGGTTTCGTCAGCAGGGCTGAGTTCCAGCCCGTTGGTGACCGGCAATGTCGCCGTGAGCCGTAATTCCCCCGCCGGCGGGCGGCCATCGCGACGCGTGACGGCATCCGCGAGGAGGACAGCCCGGTCGATCGTCAGGAGCGTCACCGATCGCTCAAACTGAAGTCCTCCTGCAAGCGGTGCCTTAATCTCAAAGACGATGGCATCCCGCTTGGCGACCAGACAATTCGTTTCCCAAGGCCCGTCGGCCGGCAGTCGTTCGCCATCGCAGGTCACGTCCCACTCCCAGTCTCCATCAAAGAGGAGCCGATCACCCACAGCCAGTTCCAGTCTGGGGATCGCATCACGATATTCAACCTGCACCCGGAGGCTGTCTGAAATCCAGCCGGATCGCAGAATTGCCACCGCAGCTTCCTGGTCGTCGTGACTGCAGTCCAACAATCTCTTGCTCTTGGCAGCGACTTTCCGCGTCGTGCCCGCCAACAAAGCGCGGGCGGTCCGCTGCCCCCGACCCTTCATGCAGTTGCTCGCAGCTTCCAGCAGCGGTTGCGTGAAAACCTGCGGGAGGCGGCCTACGCCGACAAGCATCCGGCCATCGTTGCCCAGCAACCGAAGCCCCTGTGCAAGGCAGGCGGTGAACCGCTCTTCAGTCGGGTGACCCCATGGCACGCTTCCAGATTCGAGGCCGATTCGACGGCACCGCGCCCACCGACAGATGCGGCTGATTACGGGAGCCGACCCATTCAATCCCAACGACCCCTCGCTCGAAACGAGCCGCGCGATTTCTTCCTCAAGCGCAGAAGTCACGTCGGCCTCCGTCATCCGACAGGCCTCGATGTCGCAAAACAGACGCGCCAGCGTGAGAACGAAGGCCGCAGGCGCGGTGTCCCGCGTCGCCATGACCGTAGCCGCCGCCGCAGCTCGTTGCACCGCCTGCTCCAACAGTCCACCGGCCGACCCGCCGGCGCGTCGAGAGCGGGCCAACCAGGCCAGACTCCACACTGCTCCCTCTGCAAGCAACCACTCGTCACGGACAGCCGACGTATGATTCGATTGTTCGAGACATTCTCCAATCGCCGCCTCGACAAAAGACAGATCGCGAACATTTTTCGGACGGTCTGCGATGAGACGCGCGAGTGATCGCAGCCGCTGCCGCGCGGGGAGCGACTCGCAACATTCAGCAAGTTCCTGAATCTGCTTCGCAACCACCCTGCCCTTCACGCTGGGCGGCAGTCGATGCCGCTGTAGTCGACGATCGCCGACCGACTCCGCGGACGGCGGGGAACCGCTGCCAACTGGCAGTTCTTCCTCACTCTCACCAGTCGCTGCCGCGACGTCCTTAGCCCTCTGCTTGGGCCTCTTTTTGGTCGAGTCCTTCGTGGCGGTCATGGCTAAGCTCCGTGCAGGGCGGTCGTTTCAGGGTTGGCAGACGGTGCCAAGAACGTCCGAAACCGTATGATCCTGTAACGCAGGATCGACGCGGTGGACGTATCGTACCGCCGCATCGACGTTCATTCCACGGTCGTTCTTCTGCCACGCCACCCCGCGAGGATCATGTCATGTTCGCCCCGCTTCCCGGAATTGATTCCCATACGATCGGTGCTTCGCCCGGCAGATGTGTTTTGGCGGTCGTGGCTATAGCCGCGTTTTTCCGGCCTTCATTCGGTGCCGACGCAGCCGCAGCAGACCGCCATCCCGAGCTCAAGCGACTCTCACCGACCCATGATGTCTGGATTGATGTCGCCAAGAAGGAGGTGATCGTCGGTGGTGCCGTATGCCTTGACGAGGGGCCGATCGAATACTTCGCCTGTCCCAAGGACACGAAAGATTACGAGTCGCTGGTGGCGGTCCGATCATCGGCACGGTTGGTACACACGGCAATGCTGGCGATCGGCCTCCAGCCCGGGAGCCCGGTCTCATTCGATCCCGAGTATGCAGCAGCAACGGGGCCCGTGATCCGCGTCCGGATGCGATGGAAGGCCGCCGACGGTGACACCCGCACCGTTCCGGCACAGGAGTGGGTTCGCGATACGCGATCTGGAGGCGCGATGAAGGATCGCTGGGTGTTTGCCGGCAGCAGTTTCTGGACCGACCCGGCTGACGGCAGGGAATACTATCAGGCTGACGGTGGCGACCTGGTCTGTCTGTCAAACTTTCCTACGGCCATGCTGGACCTACCGATCCCCAGTACGCAGTCGAATGAAGCCCTCCTGTTCGAGGCGTTTGCCGGACGCGTACCTCCCGTCGGTACGGACGTGGAGATTCTGCTGTCGGCCGACGCCAAGTGAGAGCCACGTGCGAAACGCAGCTCTGGCTGCAACGAGTGGCTCACGTAACTCGACAGTGCGTCAGAATTTCCGCAGGGGTTGCAATGTATCCGGTGTAGAACGGCCCAAACTCGGCATAGCGGGCGCTCGCCTCGTCAAACCGCATCGTATAGACGATTTCCTTGAGGAAGTCCGGCCGCTTCGCCCACAGGGTCACGCCCCATTCCCAGTCGTCAAGACCAACACTCACCGTGATCAACTGTGTCACCCGCCCTCCAAACGACATGCCGGTGCGACCATGTTCGGCCATGAGTCGGCTCCGCTCAGAGAACGGCAGCGTGAACCAGTTTTCCCCCACCTCGCGTTTCTTATTCATCGGGTAAAAGCAGGCATTTGGCCAGGGGGGAAAATCGGGTTCAAGCCGCGCCCTGCGCATCGTGTCTTCGCGAGAGGCGTAGCCGTGCACCTTCGCCTTGTAGGACGGACTGTCGGCCACCTCCCCCTCGTCAATCAGTCGCTGCCCATACTGTTCGACGGAGGGGACATATTCGCTCACCTCCGTCAGGCTGACGAACGAGTAGGTCGGGATGATCGCGGGGCCGAGACGACCTGAGAGGAGTCGCTGATGCACGGCATCCACCCGATGAGGTGACGGATCTAAGGCCATGATCCCGAAGTCAGCTTTGTGGCCAGGCACGATCCAGCACTGGAGCCGACAGGGATGTTCTCCCGCCGCAGTCTGGTCGCTGGTCAGGGCCGCCACGAAATCGTGGAGACCAGCGTCTCGCTCCGACGCCGCCAGGGACGCCACTTTCGCATGATCAAACCGGTAAAAAGAATGCGTGACGTGCCATCCCGTCACCGGTTCGACGGCGGCTTCAATGGGGGAAGCGGAGGCGGGAGGGCCAGCGAAGGCGGAGGGGCGCGACATGACGAAAACCTGTGCGGGAGGTGAAATGAGCCAAAACACCGCAAACCTGCGGTGCTCGCCGATGGCAGCAGTGTACGCCACCAAACAAGGAGTGCACAGCATCGAGCACGACTGTCCGCGGCACTGGGCGGCGCGATATGCTAAAACGATTGACGAGATTCCGACGTGGGTCGTTCCGCGATCGGTTTCGCGACCAGCTGCGACTCGCTGGCTGCGACTGGCAGATAGGTTGACATTCATCACGGCGGGGGAGGCACGGCATGGGACAGGTCATCGTCGATCCGGCAGAACTGCGGCGGTTTGCCGCCCGATTGCGGCACTTCAGTGAAGAAGTCATGGAACAGATGCAAATGGTGCAGCGTCAACTGTCTGCTCTGGGAGCTACATGGCGCGACAGCGAGCAGCAGAAATTTACCGAGGAGTTCGAGCAGCAACTGACAACGTTCAGCCGGTTCGTCGAGGCGACGGGCGAATATGTACCCTACCTGATTCGGAAGGCGGAACGCGTCGAGGAGTATCAGCAGCAGCGGTAACGTCTGGCTGCAGATGAGCACCGATGTCCACGCAAGCAGACGTCAAATCGATCGATACGCTCGTTTTCATCAAGACGGCGCTGGCCGCTTTCGCTCACGAAAGTGGTCAGTCCCTGTCGGAGATCGAGATCCAATCCCAGCGGGCCGTCGACTGGATCACGGTCGATCAGGCGGCCTACTGGAAGGCCGAAGTTCGGCGGGCGGCCGATCAGGTCAACAAGGCAATCAAGGATCTTGAGCACTGCCGGGCCTTCAAGAAGGTCGGTGACAATCAGCCCTCGTGCATCGAGGAAAAAAAGGCCCTTGAGAAGGCCCGCCGCCGGCAGGAGTACACCGAGAGGAAGGCGGAGCTGGTGCGGCGGTGGACGCCGACGGTGCAGCAGCAGTTTCGCGAGACGTGCGTGCGGCTCGTCCGCTTTCGGGAAGTGATCGATGTGGACTGTCCCAAGGCGATGGCCCGGCTCGACCAAATGCTGCGTGCGCTTGATGCCTATCGCTCGACGGCGGGCCCGGCGGCTGGCACCGCCACGGGCTCAACCGGCGGTGTTTCGATGACCCGACCGGCCGATGAATCAGTCCCCACCGCGTCGGCTGCCGCTGAGCCTGCTCCCCCCTCACCCCGCGAAGGCACATAGCCCATGCACGTTGGCGATCTGTCGAGTGGCGCATCCAAGATGGCGCTCGCCCTCAAAAACCTGCTGCTCAAGTGGGAATCAGCACAGGACACCTGGCATGACTCCACCAGCAAGGCGTTTCATAAGGAGCACATCGAGCCGCTCACTCCCGATGTCAAGCAGACCCTCGAGGCGGTGGGACGGCTGGCCGAGGTACTCTCGCGAGCCATCCGTGATGCCAGTGACACGGGTGAATACTGATTGGTTGTTTGCTCACGCTCCCAACTCATGGAATGTCCGCCGCTGATGAATCCTCGCTCTTACGACGCCGATGTCCTCCGTTCCCAGCTGGCCATTCTCCGGAAAGCTGCCGCCGATCGATCGGCGCAGGAAAAGGCGATCCGCTCCGCCTACGATTCGGCTGTGCAGACGGCCGCGACTGAGCAGCGTACCGCAACTGACTCGCTGCGGCAGGAGCGAGCGGCTGAGATCGAATCACTCAAGAAGGAGTATGCAGACAAGTTGGCCCACCTTGCGGCCAAGGTCGCTGCGGAACGCACCAAGCTCGATGAGCAACGGGCTCAGGCGGCCACCCAGATCACGCGGCAGGCCGATGCCCAGGAAAAGAAACTCCACGACGATGACCAATTTGAGGAGACACAGGCTCGTGAGGTTGCCAAGGAAAAGAAGAAGAAACCACAACGCCTGTTTTTGAAGTCGGAGCAGGAACTGGGGAAGATCGCTGGGGCACTCGAGGATTGTGAAAACCGCAGCCGCTCGTTCGTCGCGACCACATGTGGCAGCGCTGGCGGCGGGGAGCCCGTAGCCGAGGTGCCGACGACGGATGACTTTCCGCAGGGTGTCGAGGTGCTCAAGACGCTGGAACGCCTCGCAACAGGGATTGTTGAACAGACAAAAGCGCTGTGCGGCCTGCCGGCAGCGAAGCGGGTGTTTGCCGGTGGGCTCAAGGCGTCCATTATCATCCTTCCTGTGATCCTGGCGATGATGGCGGCAGGGGGAGTGGCATTCGGTGCGCTGGCCGCCAAGATCGACGAACCGCTCATCATTGCGGCGACCGCTGGCACAGCCGTCTTGATTCTGGGTGGCGGGCTCGGCGGAGGCCTCTGGTGGCTGACTCGCGCTCGTCGGCAGGTACGGCAGCGGATCGCGACCATGCATCGGCAGCTTGCGGGAGAGATCGCAACGGCCCGACGCTGCCTGGGCCGCTCGACCGAGTTCATCGCCAAGCGGCGGGATGCCCAACTGCGGCAGGCCGAAGAGGAGATTCAGGCGGAAATTGCCAAGCGGAAGGCAGCATTGCAGGCAGCGCTGGCAGCCGTGGCCGCCAAGCGGGAGAAAGCAGCCACCGACATCGAGGCAAAGGTGGCGGCCGGCCGCGCAGCGATCGACGCAAAAGAAGCAACGGCAAAAACGCAGTTCTCGGAAAAATACCCGACGGCGATCGCGACGCTGGAAAAAAGCCTCGACGATGAACTCGCCCGAATCGAACGAACGGCTGCGGAGACGGTGACGGCAGCTGCCACCGCTCGGGATGCCCAGTGGGCTGAGATGGTGGCCGCATGGCGGTCGGCGCGCACGGAGACCGCTGCGGTGTACAAAGAAGCCGCCGCGATCGATGCTGCCGCCTTCCTCCCCTGGGAGGAACTCGCCAAGCCCGAGGTGCCACTTCCGATCGACATCCCACCGGGGCTGCGGTTTGGCAGTCTCGCGTTGGCCTTGGAAAAGATCCCTGGTGGAATCTCACCGACTCCAGAGCTCAATGCATTTGGCCCCCTTGAGTGGCCTCAGCCTGCCACGCTACCCTTCCCACAGCGGGCCGCCTTGCTCATCAAGACGACGGCTGATCAGCACGAAAACGCCTCCGCGATGCTTCAGGCTCTCACGCTGCGGATCGCCACCGGCATTCCGCCGGGCCAGAGCCGGTTTACGATCATCGACCCACTCGGCCTCGGTAAGCAGTTTGCCGGATTCATGCATCTGGCCGATCACGACGAATTACTGGTCACGAGCCGCATCTGGACCGAGCCGCAGCAGATCGAGGAACGGCTCGGTGACATGAGTGAACAGATGGAGGTAGTGATCCAGAAATACCTCCGCAACGAATATGAGTCGATTGGTGCTTACAACGCGGAAGCGGAGGTGCCCGAGCCCTACCGGTTCGTGGTCGTTGCCAACTTCCCCGCCAATTTCACCGAGACCAGCGCCCGCCGGCTCATGAGCATCGCCGCGAGCGGTGGCCGCTGTGGCGTCTACGTGATCGTCTCGGTCGACACTCGCCAAATGATGCCCTCCGGCTTCAGCCTTGACGAACTTGACCGGCTGTCGACCACGCTGATTCTCAAGGATGGATCGTTCAGCTGGTGTGATGAGGAGTTTTCCCAGTGGCCACTTACGGTCGAATCGGCCCCGCCTGACGCCGTCTTCACTGAAATCATCCAGCGGGTGGGCAAAGCCGCCAAGGCCGCCAAGCGAGTCGAGGTGCCCTTTGATCGCGTCGCGCCGCCGGAAGAGGAATGGTGGCACGGCAGCACCGCAAGCGAGGTGCTGGCCCCGCTCGGGCCGGCCGGCGCCAAGAAACTGCAGTATCTCAAACTCGGCAAGGGGACAAGCCAGCATGCCCTCATCGCCGGCAAGACCGGCTCTGGCAAGTCGACGCTGATGCACGCGATGATCACAAGCCTCGCACTGCAATACAGCCCCAACGAGATCCAGTTTTATCTCATCGACTTCAAGAAGGGCGTGGAGTTCAAACTCTACGACCACTACGCCCTGCCCCATGCCCGGGTCATTGCGATTGAGAGCGAGCGGGAGTTTGGGCTGTCAGTGCTCGAGCAACTCGACCGTGAGCTGAAGCGACGCGGTGACCTGTTCCGCGAATTATCGGTGCAAGATGTTGCCGGCTTCCGGAAGACGAATCACCCCGACCCCATGCCCCGCATCCTGCTCATCATCGATGAGTTTCAGGAAATTTTTGTCGAGGATGACAAAATCGCTCAAGATGCGTCGCTCATTCTCGACCGCCTCGTCCGTCAGGGCCGTGCGTTTGGCATGCATGTACTCCTCGGCTCGCAGACGCTCGGTGGATCCTACAGCCTACCGCGTGCCACGATGGGCCAGATGGCGATTCGCGTCGCCCTGCAGTGCAACGAGGCCGATTCGAGCCTGATCCTTTCTGAAGACAACACTGCAGCCCGACTCCTCACCCGACCTGGTGAAGCAATCTACAACGATGCCAACGGCATGGTGGAGGGCAACAACCCGTTTCAGGTGGTTTTTCTCAATGACGAGCGCCGCGAGCGCTACCTTGGCGCACTCCGGAAACTGGCTGATCAGCGAACCGACATTCCGCAGGTACCGCGGATCGTGTTCGATGGCAATGAGGCAGCCGACCCGGCCGGCAACCCGCTGCTCAACGAACTCCTCGTCTCGGGCACAGTCCACGGCAAGCAGCTGGTTGCTCCGCTGGCTTGGATCGGTGATGCGATCGCCATCAAGGATCCTACCGCTGCCATCTTCCGCCGTCAGGGAGGAGCCAACCTGCTGATCGTCGGCCAGCGTGAGGACCTTGGCACGAGCCTCCTGGCGATGGCGATGGTCAGCCTCGCAGTTGGGCACGATCCGTACCCGGGTGGGGCACTCGGCAAGGCGGCGCGGTTTGTGCTGCTGGAGCCGGCAATCGCTGAAGAGAAGCCCGATATCATGCTGGCCCAACTCGCCGCACCACTCCCGCATGACATTGAGCAGGCAGGGCGGCTTGGCGTGGCCGACGCGCTGGAGCGGCTCGCCGGCGAAGTGCAGCGGCGGATCGACAATCAGGTGCTCGACGGTGAAGCTGTGTTTCTCGTGATTCGTGATCTGGGACGGTTCCGCGAGTTGCGAAAGGAGGAAGGAGGCTTCGGCTTCTCCTTCGGCAGTGAGAAGAAGGCCGGCCCCGCCGAACACTTCGCGACGATCCTGCGGGACGGCCCGCCGGTAGGTGTCCACGCCATCATCTGGTGCGATTCGCTCACGAACCTGATGCGCACCTTCGACCGCGGAGCGATCAAGGAGTTTGAATTGCGGACGGTGTTCCAGATGAGCGGCACTGATTCGAGCCAGTTGATCGACAGCCCGGCGGCCAGCAAACTCGGCCCCCAACGGGCCCTGTTTATCCACGAAGAGACCGGCACACTCGAGAAGTTTCGACCATATGCCTTTCCCAGCCCGGAGTGGCTGACGAGTGTGTCGGAGCGGCTGCGGGCCCGGCCACAAGGCACCCCGCAAGAGCGACCGGCGGCCCCACTATCTGCCAGTTCCTCAGAGGCTGAGTCCGCCACGAAGCCAGCCAGCGGGCCAACTGCCAGAAAGGGCGACGACTCCTTCGGCCTCACGGGAGGCGGCTTTGGCGACTTCAACTTCACAAAGATGCTCGACGATCTCCCCGGCGGAGATGCTTCCTCGGACGACGATCCCGCCAGCGAGACACCAACGAGCGATCCATGACGAGGCACCCGGGCCGCCGTCATCGCTCCTGAAAAGTCGCCCGCACCTCGAAAACATTGTCGGCTTCGCCGGGCTTTGTGCGGCCGAACTGGGCGACGTTATAGCCATTGGTCACCGGCGCCCCCTCGGTCAGAAATCGCATCCGAATCCAGAGGGTTTTCCGGCCAGAAAAAGTATCGCCCAGGTCCTCGTCAAACCGCCAGCCCTCACCCCAGCGGCGGGGCGTGATGTTGTCGATCATCACGGTCCACGCCTGACCGTCCGGTGACACCTCGAGCGATGACACCCCGCGACCGATGCCACCTGGCTCACGGGAAAAATCCCAGCAGTCGGAGATCGCCCGCAGGTGCAGCGACTCCGTTTTCTCGGGGAAGTCGATGCGATAGATCAGCGTCCCGATGACATCATTGGCTTCGGGCGCCCAGTACGAAATCCTGGGGAACATGAAGATGTCCTCCCACTTCTTCATGCCGGACGCCTCGACGAGGAACTGGTCCGCTCCGGGCTGGTTGATGTCGCGAAAGCCATAGCGGAACGATACGCCATCCGTCTCAGAGACCACCGGCTGCGCTGAAAAATTCCAGCGGGGATCGATCGGTTGGGGAATAGGCGTTTGGTCAACCAAAGCCGGTGGGAGTGGTGGCAAACGAGGGACCGTTCCGGGCCAGTTGAGCCGTACCGCCACCACCGCTCCAGTCACCATGAGCACTGCCAGGGCGATGCGGCCCGCCCGTTCTGGCGCCTGTCCGCGGGCGGAGCGAATCGCGACATGCAGCCACGACGGTTTTTTCGCCCGACCCTCGAGGCCATCGCGGATGGCCGCGGCGAGACGGCCGGCGTCAGCAAAGCGGGTAGTCCGGTCCTTCGCCAGGCACTTCTCCACGATGCCTTCCACATGCCAGGGCACGGCGCGGTTCACCATCCGCAGTGACTGCGGTCGCTGTTCCTGGACAATCCGGGCCGCCTCGACGAGCGTTTTCCGAGTCACGTCATAGGGCGGCCGCCCGGCCAGCAATTCGAACAGGATGACCCCCAGCGAATAGACGTCGGCCCGGGCGTCGACTCCTCCTGTGACGGCGACCATCTGTTCCGGGCTCATGTATTGCAGCGTGCCGATCAACTGGCCGGTGTCGGTAAGCGCCGTCATTGGCTGGGCCGCGTTGGACACGCGGGCGACGCCGAAGTCGATCACCTTGGGATGGCCATGACAATCGACGAGGATGTTTCCTGGCTTGAGGTCGCGATGCACAAACCCTTGTAAGTGCCCGTGCGCCACGGCCTCACAAACCTGCCGAAACAGGGTGAGGATTTCCTGCTGAGATGGCCTGATATCGGCCACATACTGGGTGATCGACCGTGCCTCAGGGATCAACTCCATTACAAAATACGGCAACGTTGTACCGGCGATATCGAACGACCCGGCCGAGTAAACCTGTGAAATATTGGGATGCTGGAGTTGCCCGAGGATTTCACTTTCGTTGACAAACCGGCGGAGCACCTCACGAGAGAAGATTCCGGGCCGCAACACCTTCACCGCCACCGGGCGACGCGGGCTTTCCTGGAGGCCCTCGTAGACCCGTCCCATGCCTCCTTCGCCAAGCTGCCGCACGATTGTGACGCCTCCGATCGTTGTGCCGAGCAGCGGGTCATCCGGGGGCGAGGCCGCCACGCTCCCGATGGCCCGCCAGAGTGACTCCACCCCGAGAGACTCATCCGCGCTAGAGACTGGCTCGTGTGGTGCTTCCTCTACCATCACTCGTGTACCTGCGGGGGCTCACCGTGAAACTGCTCAAGAACCCGCCGCTTCGTCTCCTCCCAACGCCGCCGAACCGTCCGGGGAGAACAGCCCCACAGCGCAGCGATCTCGTCTTGGGTGGCCCCGACGTACCAAACCAGATCAAAAAGTTCACGATCTTCATCAGGTAGCCCGGCGGCGATGTCGTGGAGTTGGGCCCAGGAGGCCAGCGAGTCGAGTGTGTCGATGTCCGATGTCTCAGCGAGCGCGATTTTCTCGACTTCCCGACCGTCGATCTGAGCCACGTTTGTTTCATGCTGCTGCGCGTGTGAATCCGGGCTGGCGTGTCGGCGGGCGAGGTCAAGCAGTTCTCGCCGCACCTGTACGGCGATCAGGGCCATCCAGTGCCGGGCGTCGTTGGGAACGACCGCTGCAAGGGCCCGATGCAGCCGTATCGCGGCATTTTGCACGATGTCATCGGTCTCGTCCCAACGCCGGACTTGGGGAAACCGCCCTAGCATCCGCTGGGCGACATCACGCAGGTGCTCGATCGACGCCTCAAGCAGGCCCGTTTTGGCGGCCTCACGGCCGGCACCATTCTCCGTCGCCAACGCGGTGATCAGCGGCTCGAGCGGGGTTCGGCGTCGACACGCGGGTTGCATCGATTCTCGGGCTGATGGTGGTCTTGGGGCCGTCCTGGCCACATGGGGCACCCTTCCCTCAAGGGATGGGGTAGCCTACCTCTTCTCCGCGGATCCGCAAGCTACTGGCCGTTCATGGAAACGAAAAACTTTTGGCCGCCATCTCGCCGGCATCCGCTTAGGGAGAAGGAGGCATTTTGCACTATGACTGATCAATGGTTTTATCGGCACGACGGACAGACCCATGGCCCCGTGACCTTGGAGGAGATCCGCGCGGCGTTGCTGCTCGGTTTCGCGTCGCCGTCGGACCCGGTCCAGCATGCCACGAAGCGCGACTGGGCGCCCGCAACGACCTTTGCCGAACTCTCCAACGTGGTTCCTAGTTCTGCTCCGCGCTTGCAGCAACCGGCACCCCCCCATCGGCCCTCGCGATCGGCCTTCACCCTCGTTGAGCTACTTGTGGTGATTGCCATCATTGGCATCCTGATCGGCCTGCTCCTCCCGGCCGTTCAAGCGGCTCGGGAATCAGGCCGGAGGATCACCTGCTCCAATCATCTAAAGCAGCTCGCACTTGGCATTCTCAGTCATGAATCCACACACAAACACCTTCCGACAGACGGATGGGGCTGGGCCTGGATAGGCGACGGTGACCGCGGCTTTGGGAGGAAGCAACCGGGCGGATGGCTTCATAATATCCTCCCCTTCATTGAACATGCCGATATTCACGCAAGAGATGTGGCAAAAACGGGGAGCGACAAGCAGGCCGCACAGCAAGCAAAGCTAGCTTCTCCAATCTCCATGATAAACTGTCTGACTCGTCGATCGGGATTATTCCCTTACAGCATGCCGTGGACGCTAAAAGAGGCGGGGCTTCCTCCTCTTGTTTCCCGATCCGACTACGCAGGGAATGGAGGTGACGTACGCGTTACTCCTGGGGTGTGAACGCCGGTCGAAAAGTGCAGCGCGGGGCGGGGTAGCCCGGCCGGTCGAAAAATGCAGCGCACAACTGTGCAGCGGTGTCGGCTTGGAGAATCGCGGCGGAGCCGCGATTTCCCCTTACCGAGAGCGAGGCACGAGGAGTGTATGCAGACATGGAGAAGTGGACCGAGGTTCGCCGCCGGGTTTTGACCGGCGAGTTATCGAAGCGCGCTGCGTGCCAGGAGTACGGCATCAACTGGCGAACGCTGGTGAAGATGCTCGCGCACGCCGAACCGCCTGGGTATCGCCGAAAGGCGAAGCGTGAGCAGCCGGTCGTCGGCCCGCACCTCGCCTGGATTCATGAGGTGCTGGAGCACGACAAGCAGGAGCCGGTGAAGCAGCGGCATACCGCGAAGCGGATCTTCGACCGCCTGAAGGTCGAGCGCGGTTACACCGGTGGCTACACGATGGTGAAGGAGGCGGTCCGGACGTGGAAGGACGCCACGAAGGAGGTGTTCGTTCCGCTCTCCCACCCGCCGGGCGAGGCGCAGGTGGACTTTGGGTTCGCCTACGTCGATGTTGCCGGTGAGCGGCAGCAGGTCGCCCTGTTCGTGATGTCGCTGCCGTACTCCGACGCTGTCTACATCCAGGCCTTTCCGCGAGAGTGCACTGAGTCATTCGTCGAGGGGCACAACCGGGCGTTCCGCTTCATCGGGGGCGTGCCGAAGAAGATCCGCTACGACAACAGCAAGATCGCGGTGGCGAAGATCACCGGCAGCCGTGAGCGGCAGGTGACGAAGGAGTTCCAGCGACTCCAGAGCCATTACCTGTTCGAGACGCAGTTCTGCCTCGTGCGGCGAGCCAACGAGAAGGGGCATGTCGAGGGGTTGGTGGACTTCGGCCGGGCGAACTTCTTGGTGCCCGTGCCGAAGGTGGCGTCGCTCGTGGAACTCAACGAGACGCTCGAAGAACGGTGCCGAGAAGATCTTGGGCGACGGTCGTGGGGCAAGAACGGCACGAAGGCCCTCCGGTTGGAGGAGGAACGCTCCGCGTTCCTCCCGCTCCCAGCGCAGGAGTGCGAGGCTCGACGGATCACGCAAGCCAATGCCAACTCTCTGTCGCTCGTGCGGTTCGACACCAACAGCTACAGCGTCCCGGTAAAGTACGCCCATCGGACGATCACGGTGGTGGCGACCGTCGATGACGTAAAGCTGG
>JAQBZA010000400.1 GCA_027622795.1 Planctomycetota bacterium
ACGGTCGGGAGTGGCCAGCCCCGCCGCTCCCGACCGTCCGCCAGCGCGATTACGGCAGGACCGGGCGGATTTCCCCACCCGCCTTGTCCACCGGAAACAGGGCCTGTTCGGCGGCCAGGGCTGCTGTCATCTCTCCGGCCAGCCGGCGGAGTTCCATCGGCTCCTCGGCGGCCAGATCATGCTTTTCAAACGGATCGCTGCCCAGATTGAAGAGCTCGTAGCGAGCCCCCTCGCCGTCGGCGTCCGAACGGTCGGGTCGATAATGGTAGATGAGCTTCCAGTCGCCATCCCGAAAGACGGTGAAGTAGCTGCTGCGGTGGTCGTGGGGAAAGTGCATCAAAAAGCGGTCCCGACGACGAGGGTTCGTCCGGCCGGCGAGCTGCGGGGCCAGATCGACACCGTCGATTGGATGGTTTGCCGGCGGCTCGATGCCGGCGAGATTGAGGATCGTCGGATAGATATCCATCACTGTTCCCGGCTGCTGCTGAATCGCCCCTGCCGCGATCGGCAGCCGCTGCTGGCAGGGCTGGTCGGGATTCGGCTCGGCCCAGGCGGCGATGAAAGGCACCCGCATCCCGCCTTCGTAGTGCGTGCCCTTCTTGCCTCGCAGCGGGAAGGAACTCGTGTGGCCGTGGGCCGGGCCGAGGGGAGCGTCGCTGCCGTTGTCACCGAGAAAAAAGATCAGCGTCTCGTCGGCGATCCCGAGCGACTCGAGGTGCTCGAGGATCTCGCCGAGCGACCGGTCCATGCCCTCGATCAACGTCGCGTAGGCCTGGGCCTGCTGCGACCGGCCGGAATCAGCATAGTGGTCGGCGAAGCGCGGGTCGGACTGAAACGGCGCATGCACGGCATAGTGGGACAGGTCGAGAAAGAAGGGTTCGCCGGCGGCGACGGCGGCGTCAATGGCCGCCTCGGCCTCGAGCGTGAGCGCCTCGGAGAGAAAGGTGTCAGTGCCGTGGTACTTCTCGAGGTGCGGCACCGTCCGTCTCTTGTTGCCCCGGATGGCGCCGTAGCCGTCCTCTCCGTAGTAGCTCCCGGGCTGGCCCCATGAGCAGCCGCCGATGTTGACGTCGAAGCCGAGATTGTCGGGCCACTCCGAGGGTTCGCCGATCGGGCCGAAGTGGGCCTTGCCGACGAAGATCGTGCGGTAGCCGGCTCCTCGCAGCACCCCTGGCAGCGTCACGGCCGCATCCTGCACGCCCTCCCACCGCCAGTCGGGCGGACCGAACGGGCCACGGTTGTTGCCCTCGGAGCGGATCCACTGGGTGACCCGATGACGGGCGGCGTTCTGGCCGGTGAGTAGGGAGGTCCGGGTGGGGGAGCAGACGCTCATCGCGTAGAAGGTGCTGAAGCGGATCCCGCGGGCTGCCAGTTGCTCCATGGCGGGCGTCCGATAGAAGTCATTGAGCGGATACCGCTCGGGCTGGCCCGCGGCATCGACCATGAAGGGCACCGAGGTGTCGAGCGGCCCCATGTCATCAACCAAAAAAATGATCACATTGGGGCGATCGGCTGCCGCGGCTTCGCCGCCCATCACAAATAGAGGGCCGAGAATGGCGACCAGCGTGGAGCAGATTCGTGGCAGCATGGGGCTTCCTTGGTGCGCGGAGCAAGCAATCTTCGGCAGCGTACCTGCCCCAGGGCCGCCTTGCATCGACCGTCGGCGTAGACTGTGATTGCCTGAGATATGCCCGATGTTTTCCTGCCAGGCGTCGGCGATTGGTCGGTAGGCCGTCGGTGGCAGCCAATCCTCCCGCGGAGATCCAGCCATGATCGAGATGATCCCGGATATGCCAGCCCATACGGTGGGCATGAAGCTTAGCGGCACACTCCACGACGAAGACTACAAGGCCTTTGTGCCGATGGTCGACGAGGCCATTGCGTCGGCCGGAAAGACCCGGATTCTGGCCTGGTTTCATGACTTTCATGGCTGGGACGCCAAGGCCCTCTGGGACGACATCGCCTTTGCCACGACCCACTGCACCACGATCGAGCGGATCGCGCTGGTTGGGGAGAAGGCCTGGGAGAAGTGGATGGCGGCAGTCTGCAAGCCCTTTACGATGGCGACGGTCCGCAGTTTCGATGCCTCCGAGCTCGAGGCGGCCAAAGCTTGGATTGCTGGCGAGTAAGGCATACCCCGTCGGTCCGCCGTCACGCGTTGGTTTCAGAGTCCTGCACCATGCCCGTTGTCGCTTTTTTCGACACCAAGCCCTATGACCGCCAGCCAATGACCGCCGCGGGGGCCGACAAGGGGCTCTCGTTTCGATTTCACGACTTTCGGCTCTCGGCTGAGACGGCTGCCACCGCCGCCGCCGTGCCGGCGGTCTGCGGCTTTGTGAACGATCGGCTCGATCGATCCTGCCTGGAGATTCTCGCGGCGGCGGGGGTGCGGCATGTGGCCATGCGGTGTGCGGGTACCAACAACGTCGATCTCGCCGCGGCCGCCGAACTGGGACTCGTGGTCACCCGTGTGCCGGCCTACTCGCCCCATGCGGTTGCCGAACACACCGTGGCCTTGGTGCTCACGCTCAACCGCCGGATCCACCGGGCCTTCAACCGCGTGCGGGAGCAGAACTTTTCCCTGGCAGGACTGGTTGGCTTCGACCTCTACGGCAAGACCTGCGGGATCGTGGGCACCGGCCGGATCGGCCGGGTGGCCGCCGAAATCTTTCGCGGCTTCGGGATGCGGGTGGTGGCCCACGACCCCGTGCCGGCGGCCGGGTGGGCGGAGGCCCATGGGGTCGACTATCTGCCGTTCGAGGACCTGCTCGGCACGAGCGACATTGTCTCGCTTCACCTTCCGCTCACGCCCGAGACGCACCACTTGCTCAACGCCGAAACGGTGCCGCAACTCAAGCCTGGCGGGATGGTGGTCAACACCAGTCGCGGCAAGTTGATCGACACGACCGCCGTGATCGAGGCCCTCAAGGCTGGCCGGCTCGGCGGGCTGGCGATCGACGTCTATGAGGAAGAGGAGGGAATCTTCTTCGAGGATCTCTCTGATCGGGTGCTCCAGGATGACGAACTCTCGCGGCTGCTCGTCTTTCCCAACGTACTGGTGACCGCCCATCAGGCCTTCCTGACCAGGGAGGCACTCGCCGAGATCGCCAGGGTCACCGTGGAAAATGTCACCCGTCTGGCCCGCGGTGAGCCTCCACTCGAAGGAACGCTCGTCGCCTAGCCTGGCTGTGATCCACGTGCCGAGAGCCCACGGGCTCAGTCGGCGGCGAGGCGGGCGAGGAGCTGGCGTGTGCGGGCCAGATCCTGCTGCCACTGGTGATTGTGTGGAGCGGCCGTCGTGATCGCGACGAGGATGTCAGCCGCCGCCCCGAGGTGTTCCCGGGCAGCGGCTGTGTTCCCGGTGCGGGCCGCCGTGCCGCCAAGCTTCTGGAGGGCGACGGCCAGATCCCGTTGCCAGTCGAGGTTGTCGGGCTC
>JAQBZA010000401.1 GCA_027622795.1 Planctomycetota bacterium
GCGACGGCTCGGGAGAGAGCCCCCGCCTCCCATTCCCTATCAAGGCCGCCCCGGCTGCGCCACAGCCCCGCGCCAACGCCCTTCCCGTTTGGCGGACACAGAAAATGCTTGACGCCCCCCCTTTTGCGTAGCCTTATATTCTACGGTGCAGTCTCCGAGCTTCAACGGGTTTTCTTACACACGTGATCGGGAGAGACATTCTATGTCATCCGTAAGAGCACGGGCGAAAACTGGTCCGACCAACAGACCGTTGGGTTCTCCTATGTCCCCTGAACTCCGTCAACACGGGCGTAGCGGCAGCCACGCCGCGGGCCAACGTGGCTTTACGCTGGTGGAACTGCTCGCATGCATGGCCGTCATCGGTGTGCTGACAGCACTCCTCATTCCCGCGGTGCAGATGGCGCGAGAATCCGCCCGTAGGGCGTCTTGCGGCAACAACTTGAAGCAAGTCGGGCTGGGGCTGCATGCCTATGCTGACGCGCACGGGGCGTTTCCCACAAACGAGCATTGTATTCTCCACATCTCGCCGTATCTTGAGGCAGAGGACCTTTTTGAGCGAATGATCAACGGCGACAACATGAATGGCGTCGTTCTTCCATATGTGCAGTGCCCCACCGATTCCCTTTTACTGCGGGAGTACGGGGCAATGAGCTATGCCATCAACGAGGGTTCGCGGCTTCGCTTCTCCGAGGTGCGGGCTGGTGAGACGGAAGACACCCGCAACGGATTCCGCAACCGCGGGGGCGATTCGACGATCGGAGTGCCTTCGATCAAGCCATCCGAAATTATCGACGGCCTCTCCCACACCGCTGCGTTTTCGGAACAACTCGGGTCCATTCGGGGCATGCCCGATATGGCCTTGGAGGGGCACGTCGCGCTGAGGGTTTATTGGCTCACTGCAAAGCGATTCGTCGGCCTGGGTGAGGAGGCTCTCGCAGCAGGCCAATGCCGGGACCACCGCCTGTCGCACACAGCGCCGACCACGTCGAGCCCCAACGTCGCGCACTGCGCACCTTACGGACACATCCTCACGCCGAACGAGCCCAGTTGCATCAATGGCCCCGTCGATCCAAGTGCTCGGCCATGGGACCCGGGTGAACGCTCCGTGATGATCGCAGCCTCCAGCCAGCATCCCAGCGGCGTGCAGATGCTGCGTGCCGACGGCTCCGTGACTTTTGAGAGCGATGATGTCGACCGCGACGTCTGGAACGCACTCGGATCCGCAGCCGACGGCGACTGAGGCCATGGACCGCCCCGTCTTCCCGAGCTCAGGGAGCATCGGCGATGAACACACGGCTCCTTCATCGTGTTTGGCACACCGGCACCGCGTTGGCGTTCATCACTGCGTCTGCTGCCTTATCTGGGTGCGGAGGTCGAGCAGTCGATCCTGGCCCTCTCGGACCGGTAGTCAACGAGTTTGTTGAGCCAGTGACGATGCTCCGTGCCGAGAACGGAGACCCGCTTCCCGCGCGGATCCGCGTTGCAACAGGCGACGTCGTTGTCGTCACGTTTGAGATCCAGGCGAAAGCCCAGCCTCCCGCAGAGTATCAAGGCCGCAAGGTCACGCCTGCCGAGGAACATCCCTGCCTGTTCGCGGCGTATCCTCCGGGCATCTCGCCCGACCTGAATGCGCACCCATCCAAAGCCAGACCGACCGTCACGTTTGCAGCCCTGTGTCGCGATCCCACCGCGCCACACTTCCCCGTAGCGGGGATTGGTTCGTGGGCGGTGGCGATCCCAAAGGAGCAGTTGCCCGGCCCCATCACGAATCATGAAGACGGCGCTGTTCCCTTCGCAGCGATCATCGGCGCGACGCATTCGCAGCCGGGTACATACACACTCGATCTGTATACCTATCCCACAGCAACGGTCGGCTCGGGCCTCGGCGCTCCGCTCCTACTCTGGCGGGGCGAACTGGTGATTGCCGAGTAGCCACCGGGCACGTTGGGCCTTGAGGCATGCTCACCAGTCGGAGACAACATCGCCATCACTTCTATTCCCGAGGCGTTCAAACACATAGGGGCCGATTGCGTAGGAGGCGAGCCGAACTGCCCCGTCACACAGGAGCAGATGAAATCCATTGGCATGGGCCGATCCAAACCGGGCCTCGGAGTTCACCATGCTTCTATCGTTGACCGGAAACAAGCCGATGTTCGCCCATCGAAGCGTGTCGATCACCATCGTCTGAACGGCCTGGTCACCGCCCGGCTCGTGCTGCCGGCGGAGGCCGACACCGGCCGGCGGCGAGGCCGAGACCGCCGCGACGGTGCACGGCGAGCTGGTCGACGCCGCCGCAGTGCCATTGGCCGGCCTGTCCAGTTTCCTTCCCCTCGGGCGACGCTTAGTCGCCGATGATCTCATTCAAGCCTTCGAGCGCCAGCGCCAGTTCCTCGGGCGTGACTCGGCCCAGGCTCTTTCCCACTCGCTCAATGGCGAGCGTACGAATCTGACTCATTTTGACCCACGATCGCTTGGGCAGTTGCTTGGTTTCGAGTTCCAGCGTCAGTGGAAAGCCAGCCTTTTGGGGCTGGCTGGTGAGCGCCATCGCAATCACAGTTCCAGATCGTTCGTTGAATACGTCCTGGCTCAGGATGAGTACCGGACGCAGTCCCGCCTGTTCCCGGCCGCGTACCGGATTGAGATCGGCCCAGCGAACTTCTCCTCTCAGTATGCGGGCCATGCCGACAGATCCTCCGACATGCCCTCCTCGGCGAGCGATTTCTCGAAGTCGCGGTCGAGCTTCGCGCATTCACGAGCAAGCCGACTGCGTTCGATGCGATCGAGCTTTTCCTCGATGGCGATCTGAATGGCCTGGCTGCGACTCGGGAACACGGATCTTTCGACCAGTCGATCGAGACGATCGAGCGTGGTTTCTTCCAGCGATACGGCGACCTTCGAGCGACTCATGCGACACCTCCTGGTATGATATTATGTCATACTCGCAGAGGAAGGCTAGTCAGGCCCAGAGCACTTCCGGAAGCACGCCCGCAGCAATTTTCGCGCGAAAAAAGGCGTGAAAAAGGTGCCAGCCACGAATGGCACTGTTGTGCGGTAAAAGATAGCCCGGCCGATGGCACTTCCTCACGCATCGCCCGACTGATGAGCGGCTCGTGAGTCGCGTGCTGCTGTCTCCCGGGTGAGCACCAGGCCTTTCCCCGCCCGCCCGCCTTCTCCCTCCGAGGTGGCGTTTTTCTCGTGCCCGCGCAGACCGTGTCCCAGTCGGCCTTTCCCCGGGGCTTCGACACCCCGTGTCCGACGCCGGTCAGAGGCTGTGAATATCGATCGCGGGCAGTTCGTCGGGCGCGGCTTGAAACACACCACGGTCGTCATGGATCTGCACGAGTTCGCCCCGGTCGGTGAGCGGGCCGCGAGCGGGCGACACCGGTGGTGG
>JAQBZA010000402.1 GCA_027622795.1 Planctomycetota bacterium
CTCGACCATGCCCCGAATCTGCGGCTGTAATTGAGCCTGATACGCCGGGTCGGAAATCGGCTCGAGGGGCAACAGGTAGAAGTGCCAGGTCGGCTTGTGGGTGGCACTGTGATACCCCATGTGCAGCGTCCGCCGCGGCGTCTCCATGCCGGCGTTGTAGCCGCGATGAATCAGATTGTTGTTGTAGAGCAGGGCGTGGCCGGCGGGAATCTTCACCGGCACCCCGCCGGGCATCACTGCATCGGTCGGCGCGTAGTGCTTCGACCCACCAAACGCTTCATCCTCCTCGGGCGTGTTGGGCCGGAGGTGGCTGCCGGGCACCACCCACAGGCTCTGTTCCTCGTAGAGCGGCAGATTGATCTGCACGCTGTTGTGCGGCCACTCTGGCGAGAACAACTCGTCGCGGATCTCGGCCTGCGGGATTTGGATCACGTCACGATGCCAGCCGAGGCTGTAGGAGACCCCGGGATTGGTCGCGAAGATCGAGGCGTTGTTGATGATCGGATGCGGCCCGAGCAGTTCCTCCACGATCTCGAGCACCGCGGGAATGTGATAGGCGTGCAGGATCGACGTGGCCCGCGGGGTGCCGAGCATGTGGATGTAGTACTGCTTCGCGCGGGTCCCAAACGACTCGAGTGGGTCGCCAAGATGCTGCATCGATGAGCATGCGACTTCGTTGGCTTGTGTCTTCCCGGCCGGGTCGAGCAGCTCCGCCATCAGGCGGCGAAAGTCCTCGACTTCGGCGTCGGTGAGCACTCGCTCGAGCACGAATCCATCGCGGGTGAACTGCTGCTGTCTCGGTGTCATGCTGAGACTCCTTCCGGGGAATACATGGAAGAAACCGTGATCTGTCGGCCGCAGGCCGCCGACTCGAGGGCGGCCTCGAGCACGGCGATGACCCGCAGACCGTCGCTGAAGTCGGGGCGGATGGCCTCGCCCGTGTGAATGGCGGACACGAAGTCGGCGATAGTGTGTACGAATGTGTGTTCGTAGCCGATCGTATGCCCCGGCGGCCACCAGTGACCGGCGTAGGGATGGCAGGCTTCGGTGACGAGGATCGTGCGGAAGCCCCGGACGTGCTCGGGATCGTTCCGCGAGTAAAACTCCAGTTCGTTCATCCGCTCAAGATCGAAGGCGAGGCTGCCCTCGCTGCCATAGATCTCGAAGCGGTTGCGATTCTTGCGGCCGGCGGCAAAGCGGGTGGCCTCGAAGGAGCCGATCGCCCCGCTGGCAAACCGCACGTGCATCAGGGATGCGTCCTCCACGGTCACTCTTCCGCGGGCCGCGGAATCGGCGTTCGTGCCCGCCGAGAAGGTCGCCGCTCCGGCGCCCGGCAGCGGCCGTTCGTCGATGAAGCCGGCGGTCAGGCACGACACGCTCTCGATCCTGCCCACGAGAAAGTGGGCCAGGTCGACACTGTGCGAGTTGAGGTCGCCGTGCGGGCCCGAGCCGGCGTGTTCCCGCTGCAGGTGCCAGGTGAGCGGAAACTCTGGATCGATGATCCAGTCCTGCTGATACGTGGCCCGCCAGTGGAAGATGCGGCCGATCCTTCCCTCATCGATCAACTGCTTGGCCAGCTGGACCGCCGGAACGCGCCGGTAATTGTGGTTTACGCAATGGCGAACTCCTGCTCGGCGCACGGCCGCCAGCATCGCCTCCGCGTCGGCCTGGGTGAGTGCCAGCGGCTTCTCGCACAGCACATGTTTGCCCGCCTCCGCCGCGGCAATCGCGACGGCGGCGTGCAACGCCTGCGGCACGCAGACGTCGATCACGTCGATGTCATCGCGGGCCACGACCGCCCGCCAGTCGGTCTCCACGCTCTGCCAGCCCCAGCGGCGGGCGAATTCCTCCGCGGCCATACGGTTGCGTCCGCAGGCAGCCCGCAGCTCGATCGGCCTCGGCAGATCGAAGAACCGCGGAGCCTGCAGCCAGGCGTTGGAGTGGGCCCGGCCCATGAATTGTGTGCCGGCGATCCCGATCCGCAGCGGGGATGCCTCAGGCATGCGCCGCCTCCCCGGCCACCAGCCGCTTGAGATAGGCGACACTCCGCTCGACCATCTCTTCTTCGCGGCCGAGCCATCGCGCGGCCGGCATGTCCACCTCGAAGGCCAGCAAGCCTCGATATCCCACGCGGGCCAGGATGGTGATGATCTTGTCGATCTCGACGAGCCCCTCGCCGGCCGCCACGCAGGCGAAGTAATTCCAGGCGCGAACGCTGCGGCCTTTCACCGGCTCGATGTCCTTGATGTGGGTGGCAAGCACGTACGGTGCCAGTTTCTCGGTGGCCTCGACCGGATCGTCTTGGACGCGAAGGAAGTTTGCCGTGTCGAGATTGACCCCGAAGAAGGGTGAATCGACATCCTCGATCAGCCGCAGGATCTCGTCGGCGTCGTAGTCGATATGGTTTTCAACGGCCAGAGAAACGCCCTCACCGGCGGCGACCCGCACCGCCTCCTTGAACCAGCCGCTGAGGATGCGGAGCTGCGGCTCGTGGGGATCGCGGACGAAGCTGAAGCTGCTGCCAACCACCCGCATCACCGTCGCGCCGACGGCCTTCGCATGATGGATGTGGCGAATCATGTCGTCCTTGGCCTGCGGGTTTCTACCCGCTTCGAGGCCGTCGGGATGGCCCCATGCATAGACGCGATCGAACCCATAGGCATCGAGCCGGGCACGTAGGTCTGCGAGGTAACCAGCATCAAAACCGGGAAAGAAGCACGACTCGAGCGAGATTCCCTCACAGCCGAGTTCGTGGGCCCGGTCGATCACCCGATCCATAGCGAAGGGCGTGGCCGGCGGTTCCTGCTCCGGGTACACGTCACCGAGAAAGCGATGGTAGCAGTAGCTGTCGATGCCGACTTTCATAGTCTGCGGTTTCCGGGGGATGGATTCCGAGACTCTAGGATGCTGCCGCCGCAGATGCTTGTGCGGGGGCGGCGGCAAGCGTGACAGAAACGGCGGTGTAGTGGACTGAACGTTGGTGCCCCCACTACGGCGCCAGATTTGGTGGCTGGCACGAATGGCACCTTTTTTTTGGTGCGGGTGAGGACGGTGGCAAAGGGAACGCTGGCCAAGAGGCCGAAGCCGGAATGGCGGCCGAGCCGCTCGCGGCTGGTGGCGGGACTGGTGAGCCCGCAGAGAAAGCGGGCCAGCTGCCGCGGGTTGCGGAGTGATTGCCGATCCTCGGCCACGATGGCGCGATGGCCGCGGCCTCGGCAGCGGCAATCTCCGGGGCTGGGGACGCCGGGATTCCGCTACGTGCTGCCCAGGCACAAGGCCGCCAACTGGGTCAGGCCCGGCCGCGGCCGCAAGTCCACGCGGCCGGGGGCCAACGGCGTCGTCGAACTCACGCCATTTGAGTTTCTCGATCGTTTGGCGGA
>JAQBZA010000403.1 GCA_027622795.1 Planctomycetota bacterium
ATAGCGGTGAAGCCCAACGAGGTGATGAGGATGGCGAACACAAACCGGTGGATCGATGGCATGGTGACGAGCTCTTTTAGGAATTTTTTCTGCAGAGAATGACGGCAGTGCTAACTCTACACGAGCGACGACCTGCCCGAGAGGGCAGTTCTTGCACGAAACGACCGTTTCGCGCACGGTCGTTGGCCAAAACATCGGGAAAACCATTAGGTTATTCGCCGCAGGGTGCATAAAGACGCTCCTTTCTTGTGGTCAGGTCGCCATCGGCATGCCGTGATTCGTTGTGGTTGCCGGGCGGACCGGTCAATGGTGAGCACCATGCCGGAATCTCTGCTGGGCGTTCTTGATAAGCGTCGCACCATCGCAGGCCCCGGGTTTAACCGCTGGCTCGTGCCCCCGGCCGCGCTGTGTGTGCATCTGTGCATCGGCATGGCATCGCCGATGCTGCAGGAGGTCTGCGGCGGCCGGTTGCTAGGCTTGGATATCCCCTTCGAGGCGCTCGATGCGGCCCAACTCGGTCGCGTGGCGGCGATGGCCGCCGGATTCACCGGCCTGCTGAGCCTGTTCAACATCCTGGGCAGGTTCTTCTGGTCGTCCCTGTCCGACTGGCTCGGTCGAAAGACGACGTACGCCATCTTCTTCCTGCTCGGGATCGCCCTCTACTCGGCCGTACCGGCCGTCGGCCACGCAGGGCAGATCGCCCTGTTCTGTGGGATTTTCTGCCTCATCATGACGATGTATGGCGGTGGCTTTGCGGCCATCCCCGCGTATCTGGCCGATCTCTTCGGCACCGGCTTCGTCGGAGCGATTCATGGCCGCCTGCTCACGGCCTGGAGCGTGGCGGGCATCCTCGGCCCGGTGCTGGTTAACTACGTGAATGAGCAGCAACTGCGGGCCGGCGTGCCGCGGGCTGCTGCCTACGACCGGACGATGATGCTGCTGGCCGGGCTCTTGGCCGTGGGTTTCGTCTGCAACGCCCTGATCAGGCCCGTGGGCCCGACCGACATGGAGCCCGAGGCCGCAGGAGTCGCTCCGCGGCCGTCGCTCGCTCCGGTGACGTCGTCCCCCGGCGCGGCGACAGCGATGCGGCCGGTCAACCTGCTGCTGCTCACAGGGTTTTGGCTGTTCGTCACCATCCCGATGGGATGGGGACTGTGGGCCACGATTCGGCAGGCCGCGGTCTTGTTTTGGTAGTGGCCCTCAGAGCAGTCGCGACCGGCGGAGGAACACGAAGACCCCCGCCGTGATGCCGGCCGAGAGCACCCAGAAATAAATGTAGCCGTGGGGCCAGTCGAATTCCGGCATCGCCTCGAAGTTCATCCCGTAGACCCCGCAGATAAAGGTCAGCGGCAGGAAGATCGTGCTCACGACGGCCAGGCGATTCATCGTCTGGTTGGTGCGGTGCGACATCACCGTGAGCGAGAGGTTGAGGGCCGTCTCGAGGATCTCGCGATCGGCGGCGATGTCAGACAGGAGCCGCTCGAGCGTCTGGATCATGGCGGCGAGAAAGGGGAGCGTCGCTTCACTCACCAGCACGGTCTTTCGAGACGTGAGCTCCTCGAGCGCCCGCCGCACCGGCAACACCCGTCGGCGAAGCGTGAGGAGTTTTGCCGACACCGAGGCGACCGCTGCGAAGGCCGTCTGATCAAACTCATCGGCCAGGGCACGACGGGTGTCTTCCACCTCGTCCTCGAGCCGTGTCTTGACGGCAAGAAACTGCTCCACCTGCTCATTGCAGAGCTCGTAGAGCAGAAAGCTCGGGGTGGTGGCGTGCTGTTCGAAGTCGTGCACGTAGTCGCGGCGGACGGCATCGAGGACTTTGTTAACGCCCCGATGGACCGTCACCAGAAACCCTTCGCCGATGACCACGTCGAGACGCTCGCCGGGATCGTCAGGGCCACAGGCAGCCCCGCCCAGGAACGTGAGCTGGAGAAGCCGATCTGTCCGTCGCAGTGCGGCCGCCGGCGGTGACCGAAGCGTGGTGTGGTCGTTCACCAGTTGGCGGAAGTCCACCCCCGGACACGCCTGCGGGGGTACGGTCGCCTCGACGAGGTCTGCCTCAACCAAGGCCACGTCGACGTCGAGCCAGACAAATCGGCCACGATCGATCTCCCCACGGATCTCGCTCGGGGAGAGAAGTCCCCGCGAACGATCTCGGAAATCGAGAAACTCGGCGCGGATGCCTGCCGGCCGGAGACAGGCTTCTCCAGCGGCGGGATTCGTGTCGGAGACGACGGGGATCATCATGGCGGCGTGGCCTCGTGGCATTGCAGAGCCTACAGGCCAGCGAGGTCGGGCACACCCCCGTCGATCGTGCCGCTCACGATCCCGCTTCTTCCCGCCGTTGAGCCGCGCGGCCTGGATGGCGGAGGTGGCGGGGCCGGATGACGTTGGTCGCCATGCCAAGTCGCTCGAGCAGGACAATACAGTAGTAGGTCACGTCGATCTCCCACCAGCGGTGCTGAACGCTGGCGCTGGCGGGGTCGTGATGGTGGTTGTTGTGCCAGCCCTCACCCATCGCCACGAGCCCCACGAACCAGTTGTTACGGCTGTCCTCGCCGGTTTCGTAACTGCGATAGCCGAACAGATGGGTCAGGGAATTGACGCTCCAGGTGGTATGCCAGACGAGCACCGTGCGGACATACACGCCCCACACCAGCCAGCTCGCGGCCAACTGCAAAGCGTGATTGACGTCGCCACCGACGAGGCGGCCGACGGCAAACCCTGCCGCTGCGAAGCAGGCGGCATGAATCAGATAGATCCCGACGATCGCCATCGGATGCCGCTCGAGCCAGCGGTAGTAGTCGTCGGCCAGAATGTCGTGGGCGTATTTGTCAAAGTAGGCATAGGTGCGGCGGCTGGGGGCTCTGCGAAACAGCCAGCCGGCGTGCGACCAGGCGATGCCGTCACGCGGCGAGTGGGGATCCCGCTCGTCGTCGGAGTGGACGTGGTGGAGGCGGTGGTTGGCCACCCAGCGGACGGGGGTGTCTTCCAGTGAACAGAGGGCGATGGTTGCCAGCGACCGCTCGAGGGGCTCGGCAACCTTGAGGCTCCGATGGGCCAGAAGCCTGTGGTAACAGAGGTTGATACCGAGCGTGCCGAACACGACCGTGCCCCCGACCGCGAGTGCCACCCCCGACCAGCTGAAGCACCAGGGCAGAAAAGCCAGGCAGGCCAAGACGTGAACCGTGAGAATCGGGAAGAGATACTCCCAATGGGTCCCGGGGCGGGGCTCGGCCCAGATGGTGACGGTCTGGGCCATGGCAGGTTTCCGGTGAGGTGAGAAGGCGGCCTAAGCAAGCAGTGCCGAAGCAAGACTCCGATCGCTCGCATCATGGCTCCTGACGGCCGATTTCATCAAGTGCTGGTGCTGAAA
>JAQBZA010000404.1 GCA_027622795.1 Planctomycetota bacterium
GGGTACGGACGACCGCCCGCCGGGTTGGGCCATGAGACGGTACACTGGCCGAATCATGTCTCACACCATCGTCATCTTCGGTGCCTCAGGCGACCTCACCAGTCGCAAGCTCGTGCCCGCGCTCTACAGTCTGCGCCAGGCCGGGGAATTGCCGGCCGACACGCGGATCGTCGGCTTCTCGCGAACGCCGATGACTGATGATGCCTGGCGCGACGTGCTCCGCGACACGACGGCCAAGCATGCCGACGCCTTCGACGAACAGGCCTGGCGAGAGTTTGCCGGAGCGATCCACTATCAGCCTGGGGACATCGGCAAGGCCGACGATTTCACTGCGCTCAAGCAGCGGCTGGAAACACTCGAAAGTGGCCGTAAGACAACCCGCATCTACTACCTCGCCACGGCCCCGCAGTTTTATGGGCCCGTCGTCGCTCAGCTCGGAGCGTTGGGCATGGCCGATGAGACCCATGGGCCGCGGCGGATCGTCGTCGAAAAGCCCTTTGGCACCGACCTCGCCTCGGCCCGTCAGCTCAACACCGAACTGCATGCAGTGTTTGCCGAGAGCCAGATCTATCGCATCGACCACTACCTCGGCAAAGAGTCGGTGCAAAACATGTTGGCGTTGCGGTTTGCCAACACCATCTTCGAACCGGTCTGGAACCGCCGCTACATCGACCATGTGCAGATCACGGTGGCCGAGGAGGTGCCGGTGGGCCGCCGCGGGGCCTACTACGACACCTCCGGCGTGCTTCGCGACATGTTCCAGAATCACCTGCTGCAATTGCTGATGGTGACCGCGATGGAGGCGCCGGTGCGGTTCAATGCCGATGCGGTTCGCAACGAGAAGGTGAAGGTGCTCGACGCCATCCGTCCGCTCGACTTGGCGCATGTGGCGGCGGCAGGTATCCGCGGCCAATACGATGGCTACCGCGATGAGCCGGGCGTGCCTCCGACCAGCCAGACGGCGACCTTTGGCGCGATCAAGCTGGAGATTGATTCCTGGCGGTGGCAGGGTGTGCCGTTTTATCTGCGCAGCGGCAAGGCGATGAGCTGCCGGACCACGCAGATCGTGATCGCCTTTCGCCAGCCGCCGCTGGAACTCTTCGGCGGCGACCACCGCGGCCAGCGGGAGGCGAATCGGCTGGTCGTGCAGATCCAGCCGGCCGAAGGAATCCAGCTCCACTTTCACACGAAGGTGCCCGGCGAAGGGATGCGGCTGCGGCTCACCGACCTGGAGTTTAGTTATTCCCGTGAGTTTGCCGGCCGGCTGCCCGAGGCCTACGAGCCGCTCCTGCTCGACGTGATGACGGGCGACGCGAGCCTCTTTGCCCGGTCCGACGAGGTGGAAAAGTCGTGGGAGATCATCGACCCCTTCGTGCGGGCCTGGGCGTCGCCCGACATGCCGCCGATCCCCACCTACGAACGCGGCTTTTGGGGCCCGATGGCATCGGTCGAATGGATGGAGGCCCAGGGACGTACATGGTTCGATCAGTGCCCGGTGCTCACCTAAGGCCGCTGCGGATCGGTGGGGTGCAACTCGCCTCCCCCGTCGTGCAGGCGGCGCTCTCCGGTTACAGCGACCTGCCGATGCGGGTGCTGGCTCGACGGTTTGGTGCGTCGTATGCGATCTGCGAGGTGCTGCTCGACACGTTCATCGCCGTGATGGGCACGAATCGAAAGAATCTGGCGCGCGTGGCGGTGAGTGATGAGGAGCATCCCGTCGGTGGCCAGCTGATGGGGGCCAATCCCGACGACTTTGCACCGGCAGCCCAGCGGCTCGTCGCTGCCGGCTTCGACGTGATCGACATCAACTTCGGCTGCCCCGTCAAGAAGGTGCTCGGCCGCTGCCGCGGCGGCTTCCTCCTTTCCGTGCCAGAGACGGCTCTCGAAATCGTGACCCGGGTGCGAGATGCCGTGCCCGCCAGCGTGCCCGTGACGCTCAAGATGCGGCGTGGCATCGACGACTCGGCCGCGAGCGCCGACAAATTCTGGACGATCTTCGAGGGGGCCTTTGCCCGGGGCGTGGCGGCGATCACGGTGCATGGCCGCAGCGTGCAGCAGCGGTATGTGGGCCCGAGCGACTGGGCCTTTCTGGCCGCGGTGAAGCGGGCGGCCGGAGAGCGAACCGTGATCGGCTCGGGCGACCTCTTCTCGGCGGAGGCCTGCGCGGCGATGCTCGCCGAGACCGGCGTCGATGGCGTGAGCATCGCCCGCGGGGCGATCGGCAATCCGTGGATCTTCCGGCAGACGCGTGCGCTGCTCGCTGGTGAGCCCGTGCCACCGCCCCCCTCCCTGCACGAGCAGCGGGATGTGCTCCGCGAGCATTTCCAACTCGCCGAAGACCTGCACGGCGAGCAGCTTGCCGGCCGCACGATGCGGAAGTTTGCGATCAAATACGCCCGGCTGCATCCGGAATATCTTGCCGTGCGGGATGCCTTCGTGGCCGTGAAGGTCAATGCCGACTGGCAGGACGTGCTCGACCGCTTCTACGCCGTCGATGCCCCGGGCCGTGATCCATCCGCCGATATCGATGAAACGGCGGAGTGTGAATAGCCGCGTAGGCACTCGCTGGCCCACTTGGCCTCAACTCCCTTTTCGATCCACTGCGCAACCGCCCAGGCGGCGGCCTCGCGGACGACGGGCTCAGGATCCCGTAAAGCGTGCTCAAGCGCTGCAGCCGCCGCGGGATCGGGTCGATTACCGAGCGCAAGCGCCGCCGAACGGGCCAGGCCGAGTCGTTTGGCCCTTAGCACGGGCGAGCCCTGAAACCGCCGCCGAAAGCCGGCGTCATCGAGCGTGAGCATCTCGGCCAGCGAGAGCGTCGTCTCACCAGCCCGCGGCTGAAACGCCGGCTCATGCGACGCCGGGGCATGCCGGTTCCACGGGCAGACATCCTGGCAGATGTCGCAGCCAAACACCCAGTCACCAAGGTCCGCGCGGAGTTCGTCTGGAATTGGCCCGTGATCTTCGATCGTTAACGCACTGATGCACTTCCGCGCATCGAGCACCCGTGGCGCGGGAAGTGCACCGGTCGGGCAGGCATCGAGGCAGGCGGTGCAGGTGCCGCAGTGATCGACCTCGATCGGCTCGTCGACGGGAAGCGCGAGATCGGTCAGCAGCCCGGTGAGAAAGAAAAAACTGCCGGCGGCGGGATGAATCAGCATCGTGTTTTTGCCAAACCAGCCCAGGCCGGCGAGCCAGCCAAAGTCGCGCTCTGCCAGCGGCGCCGAATCGACGACGCCTCGCGCCGCGCTGCCGGGAGCCTGCCCCTGGAGCCAGGCGGAAAGCTCGTTGACGCGACCACGCAGCAGATCGTGATAGTCGTCGCCCCAGGCATACCGCGACAC